>CAIOOC010000741.1 GCA_903859795.1 uncultured Bacteroidia bacterium | reverse complement strand
CATTCAACAATCATTGAACCGTTTTTGCCTTGAGAAAATTTCTGAAAGCACCCTACTTGTGGTATCAGACATCGGCGACCAATCTGCGCTTCTGGGAACTGCTGAAATGATTTTTCAGAAGGTCTTTTCAGAAATGAATTTAAACCCACCCGGGCAAATAAAACCACAATAATTTAATATTCATACACTTAGATTTTTTTACACTTAAAAACCAAAACCACCGCTATGAATTATCTTGAAAGTGGCTGAATAGCCTGTCTGATCTTCAATTTTGGAGCATTATTGAGGATTGTACTTCGTGCATATCCACAGGTCCGAAGTTTAAAAAATTACTACTGTGAGAAAATCATCAATTTACAATTTCAAATTTGATTTAAATTAAAAAACTTATGCGAAAGGTTTTAATATTAACCGTAATGTGCCTGGCACTATTAGGAAGTGCAATGGCGCAACATTCGGTATCGGGAACTGTTGTTTCCGCATCTGATGGACAAGGGATGCCTGGTGTAACTGTATCCGAAAAAGGAACCACACAGGGAACTCTTACTGACACAGACGGCAAATTCACGATAAAGGTTTCTTCCGAGAAGTCAACCCTGGTATTTTCATTTGTCGGAATGAAATCTGTTGAAGAGATTGTCAACAACCGTACTATGGTAAATGTAAAGATGACCTCTTTGGAAATCGGTCTGGAAGAGGTCGTGGTCACTGCTTTGGGCAGAACAAAAGAGTCGAAAAAACTAGGTTTCTCTACGGCCCAGGTCTCCGGAGCTGAACTGGCAATGACACAACAGGTCAATCCGGTAAACTCATTACAGGGGAAAGTAGCCGGTGTACAAATCGACCAGGGTGCCGCCGGGCCGTTTGGAAGTTCCCGAATACTAATACGTGGTAACTCAACATTGGGGACCAATAACCAACCCATTTTCGTTGTCGACGGAGTCATTGTTGAGAACAGTGCAGTGACAGGTGGACGCGATTTTGGAAATGACCTGAAGAACCTGAATAGTGAAGACTTTGAAAGCGTTTCAGTCCTAAAAGGCTCTGCCGCAGCTGCATTATATGGTTCCCGCGCTATCAACGGCGTAATACTTGTCACAACTAAAAAGGGTAAAAAGACAGATGGAATTGGTGTCGATGTATCCCAGTCCTACATGTCATACAATCCATACAGAGGACCCGATTTTCAGAATGAGTTTGGTGGTGGTACGGTGGGCGCCTTTTTTACTGACACCCGCGACCCCAATTACCTCCCTACCCAACGCTGGACAACCAAGGTTTTCCCTACTGATCCTGTGACTCATGATCCGTATATTGACCAACAGATCGGACGTGAACTCGAAAACTGGGGACCCAAATTTGCCAATCAGAAAGTTCGTAATTACGATGGTACCTGGACCGAATACAAAGCTGTTCCACACAACTTTCTCGATGCATTTAAAACCGGAATGCTAAACACTACAAATGTAGCGTTCCAGGGAGCCACTGACAAAACAACTTTCCGGTTCTCCTATACCAGAGAAGATCAACAAGGTGTTATTGCCCATAATGCTCTGATGAAAAACGGATTTAATATCCGCGCAACCCACGAATTGACCAAGTGGTTGAGCGCCGATGTAAGTATTGACTATACCGAAACAGACAATACAAATCCCCAGAACTTATCTACTGACGATTCGTTTGCTGGCAACAACCAGGGGCACGCATTTACCTGGGTCCTACCCCGAAATTACGACACTAAATATTGGAACCAGCCTTCAAAATACATTAGCCAGTTCGGAGGAACTCCAAATGCCAATAATCCGTTGGAAACCAATAAAATCTTTGTCCCTGAATTATGGTTTAACCTTAATGAAAACAGGGTCACCCAGAAAGATAGAAGTATCCGCGGACGTTTTGCCCTGACTGCAAAACTTTGTAAATTTTCAAACCTTATCGTAGAAGGAAATCTAAATAATATCTACGGTGAATATGAGAATAAGGCACTTGGATTAGGACCTGGCTTTGTCGGAGGATCATACACGTTAAATGATTCACGCAGAGAAAGTAATTTCATGAAATGGATGTTAACATTCAACGATATAAAACTTTCCGAGTCGTTTAAATTCAATGGTTTTGTTGGAGGTGAGGCACAGAATACAAAAAGATCATTTACGCAGGGAAGCACCGATGGAGGTCTTCTAATCCCCGGCAATTACTTTATAGGCAATTCTAAAAATCCAGCCTTAGTAAGCGGAGGGATAAACTACAATAAGAAATTCAATTCGGTATATGCCAGTGCAGACTTCGAATATAAAAATCAGCTGTTTCTTAATACTACCTGGCGTGGTGACTGGTCTTCCGCTCTCACCTACAGTAATGGATCCGGAAATAATTTCTACAATTATCCCGCAGCCTCACTTTCGTGGATCTTCACCGAAACGTTTACACTTCCGGAGATAATATCATTCGGGAAATTACGGACAAATGTTGCTGCGCTTGGTAAGGATACCGATCCGTTCCTGATTAATCCGGGATATCAGTTCCTTGGAAATGCAACCGGCGAAGTTGGAACTCCTTCTCAGGCAGGTTTCAGTTCAAGCGCCACCTTAACTCCCAATCTTAAACCCGAACGGAAAATTGCCAAGGAAGTTGGTGCAGAAGTACGATTCCTGAAAAACAGGGTGGGATTTGAGTTATCTCTTTATCAGGACAATACCTACAATCAGATCATTGACGTCTCAACTCCGATTGAGTCAGGAGTTTCAGGTATTAAAATTAATGCAGGGGATATTCAGAATAAGGGGATTGAAATTACAGTTGACGGAACCCCCGTTAAGACGAAAGATTTTCAATGGAATTCAAGGGTAACTTACTCCCGCAATAGAAATATGATTAATTCTCTCTATGGCGGCAGAACTGAATACCAACTGGGTGGCGGTGCAGCGGAAACCAGCGCCTGGGCAATTGTTGGAAAATCGTATGGTGTTATCCGGTCGACTATAGCTGCAGAAAGGTATTTGAACCCAGCCAATGCTGCCGATCCTAAGAATGGAATGGCCGTGCTAAACTGGAGAGGCGATGCACGAACTGCATTCCCAAAAAGGAGTAACGTTTGGAAGAATCTTGGCGATATCAACGCGAAGTTCAGGGGCGGATTCTCTAATGATTTCACTTACAAACACTGGACCCTAAACGTCTTGCTTGATGCCAAAATCGGAGGAGACATGGTATTGGCTTCTTACCGGTTCGGAACCCACTCGGGGGTATTTCCAAACACCTTAAAAGGGCGCGATGCTCAACATGGCGGTATTACCTGGACAAGCAAATATGACGGTCAAACGTACGATGACGGATTAATTCCTGACGGAGTATTTGCACCGGGTCAAACAATTACACAGGCAGATAATACCTCAGCCCAGGTCGGAGGGATGACCTTTAAGGAGGCTTATGATCAGGGACTTGTTGAACCGTCGCATGCACCTCAGTTCTACTACCGGTATGGTTCCTCATCAACAGGCGTTGCTGATTACTGGGTAAAGGAAAGTTCCTGGATCTCGCTGCGTCAGGTCGCATTATCATATACTCTTCCAAAAAGCTTAAGTTCAAAAATCAAGATGAGTTCTGTGGTTGTCAGCCTGATTGGCAGGGACTTAATGTACCTGTATAACTCTCTGCCGTACCACTTCAATCCAGCCTCTCTAAACTCAAGCTCAACAGCCGCAGTAGGAGAATTGGGTTTCTTGCCAATGATGCGCTCCATAGGCGGATCTTTGAAGGTGAGTTTCTAGTAATATGTTTATAGAAATTAAAAATTTAATTCTTTAAAAATGAAAAAGAACATTTTATATATCATATTGGCCACCTTGACCAGCTTGTTTTCCGCCTCCTGTACAAAGGACTTTTCAAGCACCAACGTGGATCCAACTATTGTCAGCAACGTGGACGTAAAGTTCCTCTTTACTACCTCACTGGAGAATCTGCAGCACAACCGCGAATGGGTATGGGAAGACCTTGAGCAATTACTCAGATATAGCCAGTTGCTAACATCTGATCCTTATGAACTTTCCGGAAATGTGAATATCCGGTATGGTGCATTTTACTCGGCCATTTTGCCCAATTTATTTGAAATGAGAAGGGTAATTGATGGCAAAGCTGATAAAGATAATTTTCAGAATATCTATGCGGCTACTTATATTGTTCAGGTTTTCCAGGGACTAAAGGTTACCGATATGAATGGCTCAATACCTTATACCGAGGCCAATATGGGTAGAAACTCAGGTAAATACAATCCGGTTTACGATACCCAAAAAGTACTCTTCGATACTTGGTTGAAAGAGTTGAACAATTCAATTTCAGTTTTTGAAAAGAACCTTGCCAATCAGCAATCATTCGGAAATAATGATATTTTTTATCAGGGAGACTGGACCAAATGGACCAAACTGGCAAATTCATTGAAACTGCGAATCGCTGCACGCTATCAGAATCCTGACCAGACAACCGCGGCATCGATATTCAAAGAGGTGATGGCAGATGCAGTAGGCCCAATGTCATCAGTTGCCGATCAGATGACTTATAGCAACACGAATTATATCCCATTCGGACCGACAGAAATTGATTATCGCAGCAGACGTTATGCTGTTGAAACAGTAATCGACTTCATGAAATCAGCCGGCGATCCGCGTCTGCCTATTTATTACGACAAAAACTCATTAGTCGGCGATTTCCAAAGCAATTTAACCGCCAATAATGTGACTTTGCCATCATGGTGTAACCTAAATGATCCATTAATAATGTACCAGGGAGGACCAGCAGATTTTGGAGCAAATGGCGCGAAGAATCCCTATTTCGCAAATGGCGTTAAGGTTGGCTCTTCCAACTATTTCCTAATCTCGACGATCAACCGCAGATTCTTCCAGCCTCATTTGGACGGCGCAAATGGTCTGTATATCGATGTTTTGATGTCATATGCCGAAGTTTGCCTGCAAATTGCAGAGTTTATTCAAAAGGGATACGGAACCGGCGCCAACACCAAAGGAACGGCTGCTGACTGGTATAACAAAGGGGTTCATGCCTCGGCTACTACGATGAATAACATTGCTGTTGCTGCGGGATCAACAACGGTATCCAATATCGATCCGTTAGTTGACACATACCTTTCAAATGCCCTGGTTAAACTTGATGGAAATAACAATCTTGAGAAAATTTATATCCAGCAACTATTTAATTTCTATCGTCAGGGTAATGAGGCGTTTACGCTGATTCGACGTACCGGCTATCCCAAATTTAATTCAACATTACTTGCCAGGGAAACTATGTCAGAAACAATTCCAAGGAGATATTGGTTGACAGATCCGGGAGAGGTTAACCGCGCCAATTACACAGCAGCAATGACCGAAGAAGGGTTTACACCAAACGACAGAAGCATTGAAAAACTAAGTTCAGAGCGCATTTGGTTTGATAAGAATTCACCGGCCTTCGGTCAGGGAAATTAAGTTAAAGTTTACATATCAACCTTTTCAGGGAT
>CAIOOC010000740.1 GCA_903859795.1 uncultured Bacteroidia bacterium | reverse complement strand
TTGAAAAAACATCAATTATAACCAAAATTGAATTATTACCTGATGAAGTTGTACCAGAATGATTCATTATTAAAATATCCATAGTGAGTGTTTGTAACGGATATTGACATAAAAAATTTTTAAACCAAAATTACCTATATTGATATATTTGCACTTTTTACAATTATTTGTTAATAATTTTAATAACTTTTTCATCCACATCTATTTTTAAAACTATTTTTAAATAATTTATCATATAATTTTTACTGAAGTGTCCTAGTTGATGAATGTCAAATATGATTTTCTCCATATTTAATGAATCATCAACTTTTCTTGTACCTTTATCCACCAATAAAACTTTATTGTGTATCCTGGATAGCATATCTGCATTAAAATTTTCTTTAGAACTAATGAATTCCACTCTAAAGTTAAATCTTTGAAGACTCCAAATACAATTATTTATAAAAGAAGAATTTTTCTTACCTGAACCTGAATAAACATTTAAGATGAACATAAGTCCTTTATTATCAGTTAAAATTTTAAAGTTATTACCTAATAAATAATCTTTAAAATGATCAACAGCCCAAACAATTGATAATAATTCTTTTTTAACTATTGAATAATCATGTTCATAATTTTTAAGAATTCTACTTGAAAATCCAATAAAATTTTTATTTTGCTTTAACACAGCAGAAATAGCTCTATCTGAAGCATCTGTAAATAATTGAAATTCATCATTACTAGGAAAAACTAAACCAGGAGACTTTGAAATTAAATCTAATAGTGTTTGAATTCTATTTTCAAAATCATTATTCCACTCAATTCTTTTTGAAAATTTGATTTTCTCTAATGGTTCAACAATTTCTCCAAAGGAAGGCAAAGTCTCTAAAATAATTCAGGAATCCTAATAATCATTGAATATTTTTCCCATTTGTTGGTCTAAATCCAGGATTTAAAATATTTACCAATTTCTCTTTATCTACATTTAAAGACTGGTTTTTTATAATAAAACCTAAAATTTTAATTGAAGATGATGCAATCACTGATTTTTTAAAATTAATTTTTAAATTTTTCTCATTTAATTTTTTTAATAAAATAATTAAATCTTGAAAATGTTCAGTCTTGCTGCAACTAAATAAAATTATATCATCTTGATAAACACAAATGTTTTTTATTCCTGTTTCATTTATTATCTCTTGCATGATATTCTGAAAAATATATGGTAAACTTTTGATTCCAAATGGTGCTGAAGTAAACATTAATTTTTCAATTTTTTCTGAAACCGCCGGATTTGTGAAAGATGTGAAAACTCTATCATTTGGGTTTAACAAAAGTTGATTGTATGAACTTAATAGATCTAATCTGCTATAAATTGAAGCTTTGCTTTTAAGAATGCAATTAAATATATTCTTAACTTTTGGAAGTTGGTTGCTTTCATCAGCAATATTCTTGTTGAGTTCTCTGAAATCAATAACTAAACGATATTCACCATTTGATTTAGCTACACACATGATTGGATTATTTATTCTAGAAAATGGTGCATTCACAATAACTCCTTTACTTCTAAATTTTTTTATTTCATTCTTTATAATATCTTTCTCAAAGTAAGAAACATTATATTGCGATTTGAATACTAATTTGTTTCTATTAATAATATTTAAGTTTACAAAATTCACTTTAGCAAACCCCTTTAAATTTTTATTAATATCTAATAATTTGTCAATTTCCATTCTTATACTTTTCTTAAGTTTATCAAATTTAAATAAATCACCAAACATATTTTTATAATCAAAATTTATGCTACTAAAACTTGCATTAAAACAACTAATATTAGTGTTATCATATAAATGATCACTTCCACTAATATTCAAATTACAAATATTAGTGTTATCATAAAAATGATCACTTCCACTAATAATTAAATTACAAATATTAGTGTTATCAAACAAATG
>CAIOOC010000739.1 GCA_903859795.1 uncultured Bacteroidia bacterium | reverse complement strand
TGTAATTCCTTATGCGAGCGTATTTCTGCATGACACTCTGGTTTATTTATCTCCAAACACAAAATTAAGCAGCCGTAACACAAAGTTTATTTCTATTGTGCTTGTCATTCTAATGACTCTGGTTGTAATTACAAATATTACAAGGATTTACACTGCGATTTACCTGACAGTTGCCATTCTCGCCATTTTATTCGCTTCAATTGACAAGACACAGATTCTAAACAGGCTTTATATCACTTTTCTGATCATTTTGATCCCATTCTTTTTAGTCAACTCAGTGTTGACAGGGAGTTTTATTGTGGAACCTGTTGTATGGTATAATAATTCTGAAAACCTTGGAATACGGATAGGTACTGTTCCGGTTGAAGACATTTCGTACGCCTTTGGTTTAATTTTGTTTAATATATTGTTAATTAATAAATTGGCAGCTTTTTTTGAGGCAAAGCCCCAAAACATTAAACTTAGCCGATGATGGCTTTTCTGTCAAAATATTTGTTTCGTCATACGATTCAAACGATTTTAATCGTAATACTTTTTTATACTGTCGGAATTGGCGGTATTGTACTACCAATTACACAGTCTTTCTTTATAGCACTGATACCATTTGCACTTCTGTCGAGCTTTGTACTTATCTTGCTGTATCATAGATCTTCAAAAAACAGGAATGAGTTTGTTTTTTTTATTTTTGTTTTTGGACTCAGTTATCTTATTGAAGTTGTTGGAGTTAATACTCACTTCCCATTCGGTAATTACAGTTATGGCTCCGGTCTGGGGGTGAAGGTTTTCGGAACACCGTTGATGATTGGAATAAATTGGGTTATGCTGGTTTACTGCAGCGCCTCAATTTTGGAACGGACAGGGTGGGGGCCAGTGATTCAGGTTCTATCAGCCTCATCGTTGATGGTACTTTACGATCTTGTTTTAGAGCATGTTGCTCCGAAATTAGAGATGTGGAGCTGGGCAGGGAATTCCGTACCTTTCCAAAACTACATGGCATGGTTCACATTAGGAATCAGTTTTCATGCTTTTCTGAAATTCATGAAGATAAGAACTCTCAATCCGGTTGCCCCGGCCATCTTTATATGCCAGTTCCTGTTCTTTATTACAATCATGACATTTGTAAAATAATCTTTATGATATTAAAAGCCAGGCACCATTTCATTATATATCCATTTTTTAAATTTTACTCAGGTTGGATTATACACCGTCATTTTGGACGAATTGAGATTACGGGAAAGTTCGAGGAGCGCAATATGCCGGTGCTTTTGCTGGCTAACCATTTTAGCTGGTGGGATGGCTTTTTTGCACTGTTTCTGACCAGGGATATCTTCAAACGGAAATTTCACTTTATGATGTTGGCGGAGCAACTGAGAAAGTTTCCATACTTCAATGCTTCAGGTGGATTTTCAGTTCGAAAGGGGACCAGAAGCGCAATAGAATCAATAAATTACACGGCTGAATTACTCAGTGATAAAAATAATCTTGTACTTTTATTTCCACAGGGCAGGATAGAATCTTCATATAAAGCCACCTTTAATTTTGAATCCGGTGTAGGACGCATTCTGGAAAAAGTTAAAGGTCCGATCCAGATTATTTTTATGGCCAACCTTACAGACTATTTCTCAGACCGCAAGCCGGGTCTTTTTATATACATATCCGAATTTAATGGGAGTAAAATGGATACACTCTCAATTCAGGATGCGTATAACAGCTTTTTTAAGGAGTCAATTTGGGCTAATATCCAAAAATCGAGCAAATGATATTTGCACTGGCAATCGTTGTTATTTCCTTTACCGCAATCCAGCTGATTGTTGCATCGGCAAATTTGATTCTTAAACCGGTTTTACGGGATGAAGGCCACCAGGATTACCTGATTTCGGTCTTAATTCCCGCGCGCAATGAGGAGAAGAATATCCGGATAATTCTTAACGATCTTATCTGTCAACCATACTCAAATCTTGAGATTATTGTCTTTGATGATCAGTCGGATGACCTCACTGCATCAATCGTCAGCGAAACAGCCAAAACTGATCCGCGGCTTAAATTAATCTGTTCTGAATTTCTTCCCGACGGGTGGCTGGGAAAAAACTTTGCATGTCATTCCATGGCGCAGGTGGCAAAGGGTGATTACTTGCTATATATAGATGCGGATGTTCGCATAAGCGACACAATTATTGGTTTGGCTGTAACTTATGCGGCTAAAAATCAACTTGGACTTCTTTCAATCTTTCCGAGTCAGATGCTTTTTTCGGTTGGCGAGAAGATGACAGTTCCAATTATGAATTATATCCTGTTAACACTACTTCCGTTACCGTTGGTTTTAAGATCCGGATTCACTTCTGTTGCTGCGGCGAATGGGCAATTCATGTTATTTAACAGCTTGATATATAGGGATTCAAAACCTCATGAACACCATAAAAAGAATAAAGTGGAGGATATTGCCATTGCACGCTTTTTAAAGGAGAAGAAAATCCCTGTTGCTTGTCTTACGGGAAATAAATCGATTCAATGCCGTATGTATGAAGGTTTTGGTGATGCAGTAAACGGATTTTCGAAGAATATAATCTCTTTTTTTGGGAATTCATTTATCGCAGCTACTCTGTTCTGGGCGATTACGACCCTTGGTTTTATTCCTGTGTTTCTGGTTTTTCCTACCAACATTTTTATCGGATATCTTGTTACAATATTGTTGATCAGATCACTTGTATCGATAGTCAGTAACCAGCCAATATTGATTAATTTACTTTATTTGATTCCTCAGCAATTGACTATCGGACTTCTTATAATTAGGTCTTTGACACGCAAATACGTTAACAAATATCAATGGAAAGGACGAAATATCACCTAATAGTTATTGTTTTGATATTTTTTGATTTAACGCTTTGGGGGAGTAATAAACAGGACATTTACAATGCATACGTAAAAAATGAAATGCCAGCCTGGAAGGTGATTATTGATCAACTAGAAAACAAACCCGATAAGAGCAATGAGCTTTTACTTGAACTTGTCAATTATCAGTATGGATATATTGCATGGTGTTTGGGTAATAAACAGAAGGATGAAGCCAGAATTTATCTTAGCAAGGCAGAGGATAATCTGAATCTTCTGGAGACAAGGAATTTTGCACTTTCGAAGATTTTTGGTTATAAATCAGCTTTTTATGGATTTGATATAAGCTTCAATTTCTTATTGTCTCCTTTTATCGGGCCTAAAAGCGTTAATGCAGCCAGGCAGGCAATCTCCATTGATCCGGATGATTTTTTTGGCTACATTCAGATGGGCAATGTGATGTTTTATGCC
>CAIOOC010000738.1 GCA_903859795.1 uncultured Bacteroidia bacterium | reverse complement strand
ATCCCACATTCCTCAGGCTTTATTCCAATCAGAACTGGATATATGCTAAATGATAAATTAATTAATGCTGAGATTCTTAAATTAACAGACTGGTATACTGATGATATCTTTTATTCAAAAAAGGATGTTTGCTTAATTACAAATTTTTCAAGAATTTTCTGCGATGTCGAAAGATTTTCTGATGATTCACAGGAAGAGATGGCAAAATTTGGCATGGGCGTATTATATGAAAAAACAGATGATGGAAAATCTTTACGAAATGTCTCACCGACGTTCAGAGAAAAGTTGTTAACGGAATACTACTGGCCCCATCACAATCGTTTGACCCGGGAAGTAGAATATCAGCTGCAAAATTTTAACAAGGCAACAATAATTGATTGCCACTCCTTTCCCGAAATACCATTTATTTGCAGTGATGATAAGGATCCGGAAAGACCGGATATTAATATCGGAACTGACTCGTTTCACACACCAAATGAACTGATCGATTTGACTGAGGAATTTTTTAGTGGAATTGGATTAAAAGTCTTCATCGACAAACCCTATAAGGGCTCGATTGTCCCCTCCAGTTTTTACAGGAAAAATAGAAATGTAAATTCAATAATGATTGAGATCAACCGAAGACTTTATCTTGAGGAGCCTTCAAAAAATAAATCTGAAAATTATGATGAAGTAAAAAGCATGATTAATAAATATTTAGAGTTAGTTCGGAATGAAAGTATTGCATGTTAATTACTTCAGGGTTAAATATCCCCTATAACAAAAAATCAAAAAGTGCATTTAAAATCTGGACCTGACGACATCAATGAAGGTATTTTTAATTAACTTTGAAACTAAACCCAACCTTTTACCATGAGCCTTAAAAAAACACACCTCTTATTTGAATGGCTGGAAACTTCCCAACCAAACCGGCTATACAGTCTTGATGATATGAAGGAGTTGTTGTCAGTCGCATTGAGCGAACTCGGCGAAGAGAATGACAAAACATTTGAATGCCTTCGACAGGGTCATATTGATGCAATTATCGAACTCATGAAAGAGAGTGGGGAATACTATAGGCTGGATAGACAAATTGAAAGTTTTAAGCAGAGATTTAAAGGATAACAAGGAAACTACTTATCAGACCAACCTGAAATGGTTAAGCAAGATAAACTTTTTAAATCGCTGTCCAAAGACCTTGACTTTGGACATGGTGATAGCTATGCCGTACCTTACCTAATGCTGCAATATGGATCTACAGGATTAAATCCGCTTTTAAAAGGACTTAAATGTCCCTCGTTGGATATGCGGAAACATTGTGTTGAATGTTTGCAGAAATTAGGTGATTTCAAAGCGGTTGATCCGTTGATCCAAATGTTTGACGATATTGAAAATAGACAAATTACCTGGGAAATTATTCAGGCGGTTGAACAATTATGCCGATGGAAAAGCCTCAAACCAATAATTAGTGCACTTCATTCAGGTTCACCCCGGATCAGAAAAAATATAGCCGAACTAGTAAGGGACTATATCGGAGAGAGAGATGAATGGATCCTTCCGGAACTAATAAACGCACTCAAAGACCAAGACAAAGATGTGTTTGTTAATGTATGCCAGACCATCGATTCCTGGGCAACCTATCATACTGACCGGAATTCAGCATCAGATGCATTAGTGGCGTGTTTGTCGGACAATAATCCAATTAGACGCCTGTTTGCGGCCATTACGTTGGGTCATGCCGGAAATGTTGATGCTGCTTTCGCAATCATAAATACCATTCAATGTGACCTTGATGACACTGATTTTCATTTCCCTGCCGCCATTTCTCTGGCGGAAATTGCTTCCAATTATGAAGATAAGGATTTGGATCGATGTATAGACGAACTGCTTAAAACCAACTATTTTAGAGGAAAAGAAACTTTATTATACCTGATTAACTTAGATAAGGAAGAAAGTTATTTTGAGCAGAATCATAAGATCCCTGAATCAGACAAATCCTCGTATGCGCTTCGGAAGAATTCACTCAAAGTTCCGGAACCTGTTTTGGAACCATTCGGATTATTGATTGAACAGCTTAAAGAACAAGATTCGCAACGGAAAATTCAGGCAGCAGAAAAACTGGGAGAGCAGAAAAATCAAAAAGCAACAATGGATTTGTGCCTTTTGCTGAGTGATTCAAATCATGAGGTTCAACTGGCAGCCATAAAAGCGTTACGAAAAATTGGAGATCAAAGGGCTACAGAGACATTTAATTTTTTACTGCCACAAAATACCTGTTTTCATCGGGAGGATATCGCCGAAGCAATGGGTGCATTGGAAGATCCCAAAGCAATTCCTGTGTTAGCAAGTGTTTTTAATTCAGCCTGGCTGGAATTAAGAGCGGAGATCGTCAGATCACTTGGTAGAATTGGAGGTTCTGAGGTCATTGACCCTCTGATTACGGCACTGAAAGACAACCATCCAAAGATCCGCCATATTGCCGTGTGCAAACTTTTCGATTTAAAGCATAAACGTGCAAAAAAGGCTCTTAGGCAGGCCATCAGCCATGAAAATAACCGGGAGGTAAGAATCGATATCGAATCGGCGCTTAGTAAATGGGATAAAATTGGATAATGTATAACTCTAATTTGTAGATAAAATTTATGGAAATTAAACTAACCACAGACTGGATTTTAATGTATAACCGCGAGATTGAAACCATTGATGGAGTTTGTTACCTTATAATTTATGGTAACCTTCATCGTTATCTTGTCGAACTGGCATTCAAATCTATGAATGTGGATTATGAATATGAGGAGATATACGACGATGGTGATGAAACGTGGGAAAATCCTCACTATCGTTACTCATTCGGGAATCTAGAGGATTTTAAGGAAAGCTGCTCTGATTTATACGAGGAATTTCAAATAAACATCTTAAATGATATTGCCTGGAAGAAGGAAATAAATCGCAAGCAGAGTATCATCTTATCATTTTTAGATACCCCAAAAACACTTCGCGAGATTCACGCTTATGTTAAAACTGAATTCTACAAAACAGGAGAAAAAGATCATAAAACCCTCATGAAATTTCTAAAAACCCACACTATCTATCTAATTAATGATTTAATAGAAAACGATCTTATCCAAAAATATAAGAACCATTTTGGAAAAATATAGCGTTATTGATTTAATCTGTTATCGTAAGTTCACCACTAAAAAATAAAACAATGGGAGTCCCTGCCTATAATTTAGTTATTGTAAGAGGAGAAAAAGAGGAGTTTGATAAATTTGAAAAGCTGGCCTATGCAAGCGAAAGCGACGCTTTTCAGATGGAGCAGCTATTACCAATTCCGTCTTACATCGCTCAGAGTAATCCGGAGTCAGATGAGGAACGGGCCTATAGAAATATAATTCATGGGAGCCATTGGGTGGCGGCATTTGGAGTACTGGTTGAAAAATCAGATCAGTTTCTGAAATATTTTTTCAATAGCAAATGGACCAAAGCTGAGTTAGATTATGTTGCAATTAAATACAACAAACTGGAATTTACCCACGTTTACCGCGAAATTGCTGACGACACCAAGTTCGGAGTAATTGAATATAAAAATGGCGAAAGAGCCAGCCAAATAGTTATAAATGTCGACAATATTGATTGGGGAATAGTCTGTGCTGTCCACACCTACCTCTATATTGAAGAGTTATGGCTGAAATTTAGACTTCTATATCAGTATTTTCCGCATATAATAGAGGAGGTCACCTGGCCAGACTGGCTTAACGAGCGTAAGAATGCAGTTGTATATAATTTTTATACGTTATTCCCTAAGGCTGATTTTTTGCGTGTTAATGAAAGTTTTTATGACTCAATTTATGCCTGCGAACGTACACTGGAATCACAGGATATTGACGATGCAATAAATCAGCCCGGCTATCCTTTGATTATTACGCCACCACATGAGCAGTTACACTTTATTGAAGAATACTTTTTGTCACCGGAAAAGAGATCGCAAATGTCTGAAGATGTGATTAACAACTTAAACAGGACTAAATGGGTAACAGACCTTCAAAAACTACGTGCATTTATCTATGCCTATCAGAATATGAACATTCCTGACTGCCTTTTTCGGGCTGTCAAACAATTTCTGATTAGAATAACAAAAAAAATGAAATTGTATCTGATTGTGGCATCAAGTCCGGATACCAAGACAGAAACAGAACGAAAGTGGTTCCCTATTTTAGGATCAAAATATTTTGATTTTATCGACAAAGAGGATTTTTTGAATTGGCCCGGATTGGAAAATGAACAGACTTCATTTTGGAAATTATGGGAAAAAGTAAATTCCATTTTGCGTGATCCGGATGTGCCACCTTTACCGGATGATAAATTAGACTTACCTTTTTAATATTCACACCTAAAATTCCATATGACAATGAATACAGATAAGAATTGGTGGGATAACCTGTATAAAATCTGGCAGGAGGAACTCATAGAAAACCTGTTGAATAGCCCCGGATATAAACGCAAAAAATTAACGTTTAACGCCATTCTGGAAATAATCGATAAAAATGACAAAAGATCTGATAAAATAATAAATGATGTAGTAAATCTTAAGATACTAAACATTTCCCGGAAAGTACTTTTCGATCTTTCACCTCTTTTTTACCT
>CAIOOC010000737.1 GCA_903859795.1 uncultured Bacteroidia bacterium | reverse complement strand
GTTTGCTCCTCCAGATAATTAAAACGTCTGATAAACTTTTGGTTCGTTCGTTCCAGCGCACTTTCCGGATCAATATCGTATAATCTGGCTGCATTGACAAGTGAGAAAATAAGATCTCCCAATTCGCTCTCCATATTTAGTTTATTCCCTGACCTCACCTCGGTCTCAAACTCAACAAGTTCTTCTTTTACCTTATCCCAAACCTGCTCCTTCTCCTCCCAGTCAAAGCCCACTCCCCTTGCTTTCTCCTGGATTCTGTTAGCCTTCACTAGCGCAGGAAGGGCGTCAGGAACACCTTCCAGAACCCGTCGGCCCCTATCCTTCTCTTTTAGCTTTAATGCTTCCCAATTCTGTTCAACTTCCAGGGCACTGCTTACCTGAGTTTCACCAAAAACATGAGGATGACGATATATCAACTTATCAGTCAGATTATTAATGACATCTCCAATATCAAAACTATTTCTTTCAGATCCGATTTTTGCATAGAAGACAATATGAAGTAAAAGGTCGCCAAGCTCCTTTTTCACCTCATCCAAATTATTCCGAAGAATTGCATCTCCTAGTTCATATACTTCTTCGATTGTCAGTTTTCGCAAAGATTCAAGGGTCTGTTTTTGATCCCAGGGGCATTTTTCACGTAGCTCATCCATTATATCAAGAAGTCGCTCAAACGACTCCAATTGCTCTTTTCTTGTCTTCACCTTTAAAGATTTTAAGTGCACGAAGGTAAACAAATGGTTAACCTTTTTTGTAAATGAATAAATGCTTATTTTGTAACACCTAAAATGGCGAGCATGATCGAACATAGTTTTCAGTTGGAAGGGATCGAACCCACAGAATTTTACGGTGTTAGAAACTCCAAGTTGGAGCTGATCAAGTCCTATTGTCCCAAAATTCTGGTTATCGCACGTGGTCACACTATAAAAATTAAAGGCGAAGAGCAGGAAGTTAGTGATTTCATTCGCAAATTTCAGTTAATCATCGAACATTACTACCATTTCAATGCCCTTTCGGACGAGACTATTCATCAGATTATGATGGATGATATCAGTTCAATCGATCAAAGTATCCAAAATGCAAGTGATGTACTGGTTTTTGGAAATTCGGGAAAACCTATCCGTCCAAGAACTGCAAACCAGCAAAAGCTTGTTGAATTTTCAAAGAAAGATGATCTGATATTTGCTATCGGACCTGCAGGAACAGGTAAGACATATGTAGCTATAGCCTTAGCAATTAGTGCATTAAAAAACCGACAAATTAAAAGAATAATTTTGAGCCGCCCCGCTGTAGAAGCCGGAGAAAACCTGGGATTTCTTCCGGGTGACCTCAAAGAAAAAATAGATCCATACCTTCAACCTATCTATGATGCCCTGCTTGACATGATTCCTCCCAAAAAGCTGGAGGAGTACCTGAAAGACGGTATTATTCAGATAGCACCTCTGGCATTTATGAGAGGCAGGACTTTAAGCAATGCGTTTGTTATTCTTGATGAGGCTCAAAATACGACAATTCCCCAACTCAAAATGTTCTTAACCCGTATGGGTTTGAATACCAAGTATATAATAACTGGTGACATCACACAAATTGACTTGCCACGTAAACAACATTCTGGATTGATCCTTGCCTTGAAAATACTGAATGGTGTATCTGGCATTTCTACTGTTCATTTCGATAAAACAGATATCGTCAGGCATAAATTGGTCAGGGAAATTGTCGATGCCTACGACAGGTACAATATTTTGCATAATGAAGATTTTTAATAACCTTTAAAATACAGATTATATGAGTGATGCAATAGTTTCAACAGATTTTTCGTTTCCAGGGCAACAAAGTTTCTATAAAGGAAAAGTGAGAGATGTTTACAATATCAAAAATGATTATCTGGTAATGGTCGTAACCGACAGAATATCAGCATTTGATGTTGTTTTGCCTAAAGGAATTCCATTCAAAGGTCAGGTTTTAAATCAGATCGCGGCAAAATTCCTGGATGCCACTTCTGATATTGTACCTAATTGGAAGATAGCAACCCCGGATCCTATGGTTACAGTTGGCCATTTATGTGAACCTTTCAAAGTTGAAATGGTCATAAGGGGATATCTTACCGGACATGCCTGGCGCCAGTATCGGGCAGGTAAAAGGGTATTATGTGGCGTTGAAATGCCAGACGGGATGAAAGAAAGTCAGAAATTTCCCACTCCGATTATAACTCCAACTACAAAAGCCGCCGAAGGGCATGATGAAGATATATCTAGGGAAGAGATTATCAGAC
>CAIOOC010000736.1 GCA_903859795.1 uncultured Bacteroidia bacterium | reverse complement strand
TGATTTTTGATTATTACGACAATAAAACAACTGGTCTTATTTTATCCAGGAATCTTGTCCCATCCTCGGGTTATGGCGGGTACCTGACTAATATTGGCAGTCTGAGAAACTCCGGATATGAATTCAGTCCCACTATTAAGGTAATAGACAAAAAGGATTTTGTCTGGTCAGTAGGCGGAAATGTGACTCATAACAAACAGGAGATTCTAAGTTTAGGAGGAGATAAGCGAGTACTTGATTTCTTTGGTGCTTTAGTGAGGCAGGTTGGCGGACCTCTTCAACAAATGAGAGGTACAAAGCCGATTGGGATTGCCAGGGCAGGAAAAACCTACCCGGCGCAACCTAATATAAAACCAGGTGAAGTCGTTTATGAGGATTTTGATAATATCGGCTCAATTGGCAATTTCTTAAGCGGAGATGGGCAATTGTCGGGCAGTACAAACCCTGATTGGGTATATGGTATAACTACCAGCCTTAAATATAGGAATTTTGAACTTAGCGCTTTACTTACAGGCCAGGCAGGGGCCTCCGTTTATGATTTCATCATGATTCAGGTCATGGCTCCTATACAACCATTGGTAAATCTTTCAAAAAAATTCTGGTATGATGGGAGGTATATTTCAGAAAGTCAGCCTGGTAACGGAAGAACTCCCAGTGCAGCCGCAGCCGGAAGCGACGGAATACTGCCGGTCTCCCTGTTTGGAGTTCAAAAAACCGATTATCTAAGAATCAGGAATGTAACACTGAATTATACTATTCCGGAATCATTTTTAAGAAAAATTGGGGCTATAAAAAGGGCAAAATTGTATGCAACTATTGAGAACCTCTATACTTTCACCAAATTTATAGGGAATAATCCTGAAGGGAGAAGAACCTCTGCCGGAGGCCCATCATTAATAGGTGGTTCTCAACTATCAGGTGTTGGAGATGGCCTGGAATTAGGTCTAACTTCGCCCCAATCGGTACCTATACCCCGTATTTGTACCTTAGGCCTTAATTTTACATTTTAACCTTAAATTTAAATGAAATGAAAATTAAATATATATACAAGAACGCAATTAATCTTACCTTATATTTCGTTCTTACGGCAACTGTATTATTGATATCTTCATGTAAGAAGTTTATTGATCTTACACCCTTGGACCGGGTAGATGCAACTACTTTCTTCGCTAATGCAGATCAGGTTGTCATTGGTGTTAATGGAGCTTATGCCAGCCAACGCGGCATTTTTGGCGGAGGAAGTCCTTATATGATTATAGAGACAAGGTCAGACAATGTAGCCATGATCGCAACTGAACAAGCAGAACGAATCGAACATGATACATTTGAAGAGAGTACAGGCAATCTGAATGTGCTGAATACCTGGACACCGATGTATGTTACTATTAATCTGGCTAATAGTGTAATTGTGAAGGGGGCAAATGCAACAGGAGATGCAACAACTATCAACCGGTGCATTGCCGAAGCGAAGTTTATTAGAGCTTTGACCTATTTCCAGCTTACAACCCTTTGGGGAGATGTTCCACTAAGATTGACTCCAACTGTTGATTTTACAAAGACCGTTATTGCCAGATCTCCAAAATCAGCTGTTTATGATCAGATAAAGAAAGATTTAAATGATGCAATTGGGGTGCTTCCTACTTCTTATTCAGGAGGTTCGGGCAGTGAAAAAGGGAGGGCAACAAAATACGCTGCTTTAACCTTACTTGGTAAAGTTGAACTCCAATTTGGCAATAAAGCTGCTGCTGCCACAGCACTTCGACAGGTTATGGGGAACTATTCCTTGTTGAATAACTATTCAGGTATCTGGGCAGCAGGTAACAAAAATACTGCTGAGTCTATTTTCGAAGTTAATTTCTTGCCCGACAATCAAACAGGTTTCAGCCTTCCAAGCACGTTTATTCCAGCTTCAGAAGCTGCCAGGCTTGGAATTAAGGCAGGAGGATCGTCACTATTAACTGAGTTTCCAACAAAGGATATCATGGATGCTTTTGAACCCGGGGATCTCCGGAAAGCTTCATCTGTCTCTATATCTGTAGCTGATGGGCAGGCATATATCAGCAAATTTATGGATCTGAATGCGGCTTCCGGTGGCCATAATATCAACTGGGTTGTTTTAAGATATGCAGATGTTCTATTAATGCTGGCTGAGGCCATAGGAGAAGGATCCGAAGCATATAGCCTTATAAACCATGTAAGAGAAAGGGCAGGATTGCCGGATATAAACGCAAATACTCCGGGAACATTTACTTCAAAATTACAGCATGAAAGGCAGGTTGAATTTGCCTTTGAAATGCAACGCTGGTTTGATTTGTTAAGATTGCCGCAACAGGATGTTATAAATATTATGCAGGCAGACTTACTCAGAGAAAGAGGCAAAACTTACAATATTGCTGCATTTCATTTGATTTATCCAATACCTTTACCCGAGGTTCAGATTTCAAATGGTGTTGTGACACAGAATCCTGGCTACAATTAAGCAATCTCATCCTAAAAAAAGTCCGGGGGCTAATTCGTTAACCCCTGTGGCTTTTTATTAACTCCCCATAACTTTAATTGAGCAATATGGTGTCGTTGCAACCATATTTAAAGGTAAAAAAAATAAACAACTTTATTTCGAAAGTCCCAATGCTGATCAATTTGTTAGTCTTTCTGTCAGTGTTGACAGGATTCACAGGAAAAGATAAAATTCCCCAATCTGAAATTTCAAACGGGAAAGTCAAAGTAGTCGCTCAAACGGATGAAGACGGAAATTCTGTCCTGCATTTTTATGCGATTAACAGGCTGGGTATATACACCGAGCTGGTGAAATCATTCCGTCCCAACTTCCATTCAACATTATTGCCTAAAACTTCAAATCTTTATAACACAGCCAGATCACCATTCCGCTACTTACTTTCTGAAATCCATGGGTCAACAGAAGTTTATCCGGAGAAAAGCAACCTTGAAATAAAGAGTGAAAAAAACGATATTCACTTCATCCAAAATATCAGTATAAAACCAAACTCAAACGAAATTTACATTTCCGTTGATGTTGAATTTCCAAAAGACACCAACAAACTTGACTTCTTATTAAACATCTTTGAACTTCAGCTTGATCATGCACCTTACTTTGTGCATACACCATCCATGAAGTTCGATAATGCTGAATCACACCAAAACCGCTTTCAAATTGATCCTTCAAATCAGCAGGTTATAGGTGACCGATCTTTTCATTCACCTGCCATTATTCTCAAGGATAAAGATCTGTTTGCAGCCCTGATGCCGGATCTTGAAAAAATAAATCAGTTCAGGGTTATTTCCCCCGATGCCCGCCGACAGAGCCGAATAGGTAAAAATATCTACTTTGTCCCTGAAGTGCCGGACCGGTTTACAATGCCAACAGCGCTTGATTTCTCACTTAACAGTGGTCTATCGTCCAACCCGATTTTCTCGTTCGGATTTATGGATGCAATAATTTCCCATCATATCCGCTACAACCGGCCCGATACAACTGACCTGGCAAGAACAATTTATTCCAGGTCGATTCATTATGGTTTCACACTTATCCTGGATGCTCAAAATAAATTTAATTATCAGGATGTTAGTCATATGATCTGGGCAAAATATGGTTCAGCTCAGTTTAAGAGGAAAACACATTTGGCTATGCCTTTCCAGGCCTACGAACATCTGGTCGACAGCGTCACTTTCCAGCCAAGTCCTTATCCCGATATCGATAAACCTCTTGTAGGATATAAAAATACTGGATCATGGCTCGAATGGGAAGAAAACGGAGTTCCAATGGGGGGTTACCGTTCAGCGATCAACTGGTGGAACGACAAGATGCACAATTCTGCCTTTTGGAATAATGCACGAGATGCTTCAGGATTCTGGTATTGGGGTGAATTACTTCACGATCAGAAAAAGAAGGATCAGGCGCACCGCATTATCAACTGGTGCTTGTCTGCCCCACAAAATAAATCCGGACTTTTTGCCACCCTTTTCAATGCAAATACGAAAACATGGTCTTTGCAATTTATGGATCCGGTAAACGGTCAGTGCAATTTTTTTAAAACCGAAAGTCATTCCTACGATGTCGTTACAATGAGTAAAACCGGAGCGCATCTGCTTCAGTATTACTTATCCTGCGAAAAAGACCAACGGATTATCAACTATCTGACACCCTATGCCAAATGGTTACTAACTGTAATTGATGATCGGGGAAGTGTCCCATCATATGTTTCAGACGACATGATACCATCAGATATTTTGAGATATTCTGCACATCCGGGTGCTACACTCTGGTTTCTTGCCGAGATGTATAATGCAACAGGGGAAAAAATCTTTCTCAATGGAGCTCAAAAGATAGCCGGGTATATGGAAAAGGAGATTATTCCGGAAGCGAAATGGATCGATATGGAACAATTCTTCTCCTGCGGCAGTCGTCCTATATCTTTTGACCGGGATATTGCACAACACGAAATTGCACGTGGAACCCTATGCCAGATTTGGGCTTCAGAAGGATTTGCAGCATTACACCGTGCTACAGGATCGGCAGAATCAGCGCGGGCCGGGGCTGCTTGCGTCGATTATCTGAGCCTATACCAGTGCAGTTGGAATCCTCACTATATTTATACGGCTTATCCCTTTGGTGGATTTGTCTCTGACAATGCCGATTCAGGCAATTTCCTCGACGCCCGCCAGGCAGAATGTGTTCGCCCGTTTGCCTACTGGGGCAAGGTACTCGGAAGGCAAGACCTTATCGAAAGGGCTGTTGCGGCTGCCCATGCTTCAATGGTGTTAATTAATCATCCGCGCCATAAGGTAAATGAAATCTACCAGTTCACCAATATCTATCCTTTAGGTTTAGGTCCTGAGAATATCGATCATGAGGCAATTCCACAATCAGCCATGCGGACACATCCGGGCTGGGGAGAAGGATCCGCAGTATTTGGTGGACTGACAGATGCCATGCGTGCCTTTGGTGGTGCCTATATCAATGTTGCAAAAAAACTTTCAGTGGGAGTTGATGGAATAAATATCAGCCATTTTAGCCTGGAAAATAATAGGTTGAACATCCAGATGACCTCAGACCTTTTCAAACTTAAACTGCCATGGACACAACCTTACATTATTGAGTTGTGCATTGAAGGGGTAAACTATGAAAACCTTAAGATCACGATTAATCAGACTGCCATTTTGAAGAAGCCCGACGCCAATCACAGGATTAAAATTGAGCTTCAGCCCGACGGAAACATAAGGGAAATTTAAACATCAGAAGAATAGCAGAATTCAAATCTTATAATTAAATTCAATGGGCATGTCACGATTTTTCAAAAGAGTATTGCCGGGAATAATCTTCATATTGATATCATTTATCGGTTTGACACAAGCCGTTGAGATATACAAACCTAAAGGATTAAAAATCAACTATTCATTTTCCCTAGACGGAAAAGAAGTAAACATTAATGAGCCAAATCTGCCTGAACCCTGGTTAAATCGGTTGACTAATGACGTGTTTCATACCTGGATAACCCAGAATGGATATATCGAAAGTTTTCTTGTAAACCCTGAACTTAACGGACTCGTAAATCCGCAAGATGTATCTGGTCACTTGTACATTCGCGATCGTCTGGATGGCAAATATTTCCTCCTAAACAACAAAGGTCAATATTCTACTTCATGGAAATCTGTGCACGGTCTTGGTTATACCCGATTGGAAACAGCCGGGCTTGGAATAGATTGTCGTGTTACCTATTTCGTGCCGCGAGAAGATAACGTATTGGTTATGATGATAAAACTTCATAATCAAACAGATAAAAATCGGAAACTTGACCTCTTCAGCCAGGTGGAATGGAACCTTGGCGATGCAGAAAAGAGTATTGTTTATAAAGGTGACGGCAGGGGTGGAAGTCAGTTCAATCTTTACAAGAAAGTTACTTTCGAAGATCAGGTTATGATTGCCAGGCAGCTGGTATGGAAAACGTTGGGACCTGCAGGCAAACCATGGCCTTATACAGGATTTATGGCATCCAGTTTACCGGTTAAAGGATTTGAAACGATCAAAGAACGATTTATGGGAATCCCAGGCGATTTTAACCATCCGGCACAGGTGATTGAGGGTGCATGTTCAAATACAAATTTCTGGAGCGAAAACGAATACCCCTGGGGAGTCCTGCAAAACAACATCGAACTGAAAAGCAACGAAGATAAAGAGGTCGTGATCGTCTTGGGTATGACAAGGAATCCAAAGCAAATCCCTGAATTGAAGCAAAAATACGGTGATGTGGATCAGGTTCGGAAGGAGTTAGATCATCTGAATGAATTTTATACATCTTTCTTAAACGCTACTTTAAAGGTTTCCACGCCCGAAAAGGGGATCGACAGAATCATCAATATCTGGTCACCCTACCAATGGCGTAGTACCATGAGCAAAGACCTCAACACCGGCAAAAGAGGGCTCTCTTTCTGGAATTATGCCATTGAAGGTGGAAGTTTTGGATTTTGGGGCGGAGATGCCGAACTTGCAGTGCAACCTCATGATTTACAGATT
>CAIOOC010000735.1 GCA_903859795.1 uncultured Bacteroidia bacterium | reverse complement strand
ATTATTCCGGCTGGCCAGGTATTTAGACTCTGGCGAATCGAAAACCAGACATAGACCAATCCGAAAATAGTTCCTGCAAGTTCGGTTTTATTTGATAAAGCCCAATCTAAAAATGAGTCCATAGCCAATTAAACAGGGATACCTCTGCCCGGAGACAAAACAAATACTATTTATTCAGATAATGATTGAACCCCTTTTGATCAGAAAGAATCTGAAGGGCCTTTTCAACCTCTTTGTCATCTTCAAGCATAATCTGATAATAAGCGGTGGTATCCCATATCTCTCTGGCTACAAGCGCCCTGATTTGCCTGGCTATAATAATACCGGAAACTTTCAGACTTTCTTCGTCTTTTTTTAGATTCTCCTTTTCTGCAGCCATAATCAATTCGGCCATCATACCGTCAGTAACCTTGAAATTCTGCTTGAAATCATCAAAAGATTTATATTTCGCTTTGATATTATCCCTGTTCTTATCAATGAATCCAACAACATATGGGAATAATACATTTTTCCGGACAAGGTTATTAAAATAACGGTAATACATCGAAGTATCCATCGGAATAAAAATATCGGGCATAATTCCTCCGCCGGCATAAACCTTGCGTTTTGTTACAAGAGTTTTCATCATAAGGGAATCGGGTAAGGAGATACTATCTTTATTAAACATTTCCCCCCTTTCGAGACGTTTTAAATATTCATTCCTGTAATTTTTGATATCGTCTTTGTAAGGCTTCTGAATATTCCGGCCTGCTGGCGTAAAATAATGGGCAGTGGTTAGGCGAATTATAGAACCATCGTTTAATGGGAAAGGTTGCTGTACCAAACCCTTGCCAAATGATCTGCGGCCAATTAATACTCCCCTGTCCCAATCCTGGATTGCACCAGACACAATTTCAGAGGCTGAAGCAGTCCCCTCATCAATCAGGATAATCAGATTTCCGGAGATGAAGTCTCCACGGGTGGTTGAGTAATAATCTCTGCGGGCACTATGGGTCCCTTCTGTGTAAACAATCAACTTCTTATCTTCAAGAAACTGATTGGCAAGGTCATAGGCAGCACCAAGAAATCCTCCGCCATTACCGCGCAAATCCAAAACAAGGTTTTTAAACTTCGATTTGGCGCTCAGGTTTTTCATCGCGTCCTTAAACTCATTAATAGTCGTGGCTGCGAATTTATTGAGCTTAATATATGCAGTCTCTTTATTGAGAAGGAAGGAAGCATCCAGGCTGAAGATCGGAATTTTATCACGTACAATTAAAAATTCAAGAGGAGCCTTTTCCCCTTTACGTATAATTTCCAGGTTGACCTTTGTCCCCTTATCTCCCCTTAGTAATTTAAAAACATCCTGGTTCTTAAGTCCTATACCTACTATATACTTCACATTAACTTTTATAATACGGTCTCCTGGTCTTAGTCCGACGAGCTCAGAGGGTCCACCGGGGATAGTGGTCATTACCATGAGGGTATCGTGATAGATATTAAAAGAGATCCCGATTCCTTCAAAATTTCCTTCAAGCGGTTGATTCATCTCTGCAACTTCATCTTTCGAGATGTAAACAGAATGTGGATCAAGCGAAGAAAGAACTTCAGATATCGCGTGCTCGGTAAGTTTAGTGATATTGGTTGTAT
>CAIOOC010000734.1 GCA_903859795.1 uncultured Bacteroidia bacterium | reverse complement strand
TGTGGTTTGTGGCTATTTTGTTTATTTATGGTCTCAAAGGGGCTTGGCTACCCTGGATGTGGCCCATCTGGAATCAGGTTTTTTTAATGATATTTTTAGCCTCCTGGTTACGGCGCTCAAATGCCATGACTGGAGCGGAATGGTTAAAAACCCGTTTTGGAGAGGATCGCGGAGGCCGTTTATCCCACCTTATCATTGTTATCTTTGCTATAATTAGTGTTATTGGGTTCATCGCCTATACCTTTTCCGGTATCGGTAAATTTGCCACTTCTTTTTTTCCCTGGGATCTGACTACTGAAATTGGCTCACATATTCTCTCATCCGAAAATGTGTATGCCTTGTTAATCATTAGTTTTACAACATTATATACGATAAAAGGTGGAATGTACAGTGTTGTCGCCACTGAGATCATGCAGTACCTCGTGATGATCATTTCCTGTATTATTGTAGGTGTCATTGCAATGAACCTTGTCTCCCCGGCACAGTTGAATGCTGTAATTCCTGAAGGGTGGAAGGACCTCTTTTTTGGCTGGAAATTAAACCTCGACTGGAGCAACCTTATTCCTACCGTAAAAAACAAGATATCTGCTGACGGATATGAATTTTTCTCTATAATATTTATGATCATGGTTTTCAAGGGTATATTGGTTAGCATAGCAGGCCCTGTTCCAAGCTATGACCTTCAGCGTATCCTGTCAACAAAAAGTCCCCGCGACGCTGCCAGGATGACCGGATTTACCTCCCTTGTATTATTTTTTCCGCGCTTTTTAATGGTTGCAGGAATCACAGTTCTGGTATTAGTCTATTTCAGTCCGAAATTGAATTCCATGGGTACAGATATAGACTTTGAAATGATCTTCCCGTATGCTGTAAGTAATTTTATTCCTACCGGTCTACTTGGCATTCTTTTGGTTGGGCTTATTGCTGCCTTTATGTCGACCTTTTCAGCTTATGTTAATGCCGGACCTGCCTACATTGTAAACGATATCTATAAAAAATTTATTAACCCTAATGCTTCGAATAAAAGGTATATCCGACTTAGTTACTGGGTTTCCTTCATATTAGTAATCATTGGTGTAATCTTTGGCCTTTTTATCCATTCAATCGATTCTGCTACAAAGTGGATCGTCTCATCACTTTATGGAGGTTATACTGCTGCCAATGTATTGAAATGGATCTGGTGGCGTTTTAACGGGTACGGTTATTTCTGGGGAATGTTAACTGGTCTTGCCGCCTCGCTTTTTATTCCGTTGTTTTTTCCTGATGCATCGGCACTAAATACATTCCCGGTAATTTTAATTATTTCTTCGATTGGTTCTGTCGGAGGCAGTTTGATGACGGAGCCTGATAATGAAGAAGTACTTAAGAAGTTCTATTCAACTGTGCGCCCCTGGGGATTCTGGGAGCCTATATATCTAAAAATTAAGGCAGAACAGCCTGATTTCAAAAAAAATGTGGACTTTCAGCGTGATATGATTAACAGCGTAGTCGGAATAGCCTGGCAAATGTCAATGTTGGTCATGCCAATATATTTGGTTATTCGCGAATACATCTCATTGTCGGTGGCAATAGCCGTTTTTGCTTTAACGTCGCTGTTTTTAAAATTTTATTGGTACGACAGGTTGGAAGATTAAGGTATGCTATTGCAGTTTAATTATATAAACCGTGTTAAAAGATTATAATCTGAAATCTAAATGCAAATTGCAAGATAGAAAATGGAAAATTGTGTGGTTTTGATTTTGCCCTTTTGATTTTTGATTTTGTACTTTTCGTTTTGCACTTATCTTATAATCAGGATTCAAATTGTCTTAGCAATTTTCCAAGATGTTCGATATATGGATAGAAACAACTTTGATATAAAGCTTAACCAGTTATTTGATCAAAATAGTCTTTTGGTAAATCGCCGGAACAGAGTTCAGCAACATGGAAATGGTATTTATGACAGGTATGAATTTCCTGTTTTAACACGTGATCATATACCTGTGTTCTGGCAATATGACTTGAATTTTGAAACAAATCCGCATTTGATGATGCGTCTGGGTATAAATACAACCTTTAATGCCGGCGCAATTAAGCTAAACAAAAAATACCTTATGATTACGCGAATCGAAGGGTTTGATGCCAAATCTTTTTTTGCAGTTGCCGAAAGTCCGAATGGTATTGATCGCTGGAAATTTAGGGACCGGCCAATCATAATGCCTTTAACAGGTAATCCGGAGAATAATTTGTACGATATCCGTTTGACTCAACACGAGGACGGGTGGATTTATGGCCTCTTTTGTGCCGATCGAAAGAGCCAGAATAACCTGGAAGATACTTCGTTGCCGGCAGCCAGTTGCGGGATAGCACGTACCAGAGATTTAGTAAACTGGGAACGTCTTGAGGATTTGAAATCATCTGATTTACAGCAGCGTAATTGCGTACTACATCCTGAGTTTGTAAGTGGTAAGTATATGATTTACACCAGTCCGCTAAAAAGCTTTACCGGTCCTGACGATAGTTGTATCTGTGCCGGTTTTACAGGTTCAATGAAGAATGCTGTAATTGAAGGACAGTTAATGGTTGACCGCCGAGAGTCTCATATAAAAAACGGTCAGGGCCCTGCACCGATCAAAACACCAGTCGGGTGGTTGCACCTTGCACATGGCTTCAGACGCACACGCACCGGCTTGCGATTCACGTTATACCTGTTTCTGACTGACCTAATCGAACCATGGAAAGTGATCAACCGACCTGGAGGCCATTTTATCGAACCAATTGGCGAAGAACGTCTTGTCGAGCCTCAAAATGTATCTTTTAGTAATGGTTGGATTCTGGATCCGAACGGGACTGTATTTGTTTATTATACGTCATCCGATGCCCGTATGCAGGTTGCTACAACCACCCTTGAAAAACTAATTGATTATGTTTTGCATACACCTGAAGATCCCGGAATGACCCAACTGTATGTTGACCAAAGAGATGAATTGATCGTAAATAATCTGAGAGTATTAAAACAACACTACCCTGATATTCGATATTAACAGTGAAAAAAATTGTATTCTATTGCGTTTGTTATGGGAAATACAAGTTTTGCTCTCAATTCATCTGGTAATTGGCAACTTGCAGCTGGCAGATTTTCGATAGCAGAAAGTAGCCTTTCCAGAAACCAGATTAAAGTTTAAAGTCAATTAGTTACAGGTATTCAAGCTTGCCGCTTCCGACACGTCGGGGCTAAAAGCTAGCCGCGAACACATTAACCTATTAGCAATCGCGAAATATTTTTACCTATACAGATCGTCATATAGCCTGATATTTGGATATTTTTAAAGCCAAATTCGCCTGTTAATCGATTAATATAAGATTAATTCATATATTTGACCATCGATTAAGGTTTTTTAACAACTAATTGGGTCGAATATGGGGAATCGGTCACGAATATTTCTAGGGCTGATTTTGTTGATTTTATCTTCATTAAAAACAGAGTCTCAGAATTTGTTTCATTCCGGGCTTCTGTTTACAGCCGCTCCGAATACTAAAGAGGAGAGGACCTCACTTGACCTGACGTCAAATTCCCTGATTACCGCCAGGTATAAATTCAATATGGAGTTTGATCTTTCATTCTGGAGCCGGGACCAATTTGGGTACGTTTTCAGATTATTTGATAAGGAACATCACAATATTGATTTGGTTTACATTCCCGAAAGCAGCACCCTTGCAGTTTTGAAACTTGTTGTAAACGGCCTCCCAACAACTATCAATATTCCTCTGGTTGAAAAAGAACTCGTAAGGAATAATTGGCTACACCTGACATTGATATTTGATTTGAAACTTGGTAAGGTAAATGTTAAGTTGGGTGATCTGATGTTGGAAGATAATCACGTTTCTTTAAATGGATTCAGGAAGCTTAACATTTGTTTTGGGGCTAACCGGTCCATTTATTTTCCGACCACCGATGTCCCGCGGATGGCTATCAGAAACATCCGGATTTCTGATTACAACAATAAAACCACACACAACTGGTTATTAAATGAATCGGAAGGTGAGAAGGCCTCTGATCTGGTTGGCAATCTAACGGCCCGTACAACCAATCCAAACTGGCTGATTAATAATCATTTCTACTGGACAAAGAAAGATGAATTAC
Organism: uncultured Bacteroidia bacterium; assembly: GCA_903859795.1. Classification (GTDB taxonomy): domain Bacteria; phylum Bacteroidota; class Bacteroidia; order Bacteroidales; family Prolixibacteraceae; genus JAAFHB01. The sequence goes on along the minus strand of CAIOOC010000734.1, from coordinate 6,579 downwards.
GTATGGAGGGGTCCTCCGGCATAGCCTTTGATACGGCACAGAACAGAATACTATTCATTGGAAAGCATAAAATTGTTAGTTACGATATTGTTACATCGGAAACAAGTGTCCAAAAGGTAAATAATGTTAAACCATCAAATCTAAAATCGGAATCATACTATTATTCCTATCCATCGGGTAAAATATATTGTATCGGGACTGTTCCCAACGAGGTGATTGTTTACGATGAAAACAAAAATGAATGGGAAAAGTCTACAACTGCATCTGCGTTGACTCAATCTGTCAACTCAACGTTCTTCCTGAATGATCATGAAGGTGTCGCTTATTCGGTTGGAGGGTACCATAACTACAGATATAACGACTTTTTGATGAGGTACAGTTTTCATACAAAAAACTGGAGGCAGGTTTTATTACAGGGTGACAAATTGGTACCCCGTTCCTATGCTGCAATAACAAAAACGGGTCAATCAGGAGAATATCTGATCTTTGGGGGATACGGAAATACATCCGGCCAGCAGGAGCTGGGGCCCCAATGCCTTTATGATCTTTACCATTTAAATACCAACGATTCAGTATTAACTAAGAAATGGAATATTGAAAATGTTTCGGAAAATTTTATTCCAATGGGATCAACAACTGTGCCTGAACAAACTCCTGCACTCTATATCCTTGGTTTTCCACCGTTTTTAAACGGGACATATCTTAAGCTTTACAGGATCTCCCTCGAAAAGCCCGAATATTCGGCTGTTAGCGATACGATGCACTTTTATTTTGACGAGGAGCGATCAAAAGCCTCCTTATCATTTTTTGGAAAGACCCGCGAGTTTTTTGCGGTTATTAAAACCCCTGTTAGTGCAGACTCAACCACATATAAGATTTTCACACTGAATTATCCGCCTGTAAACCGGTCAATGCTGGCCATAACTTTTAAGACTGTTTTATCAAATCCCGGGAATTGGATAATTAAGGTATTCTGGATTGTAGGAGCACTTTCTCTGGTTTTTATTTATGTGCTTATTTTGTTACTCCGGGAACTTCATTCGGCAGAAGAGAGTATGGAAGACGATCAGAAACTTAATACTTTAGTCAACGAAAAGGTCCCCTTCAGGAACGATAATCACGAAAAGAAACATGTGGAACTCCCTCGTAAGAATGCGGTTTATCTTTTTGGGGGATTCCGCGTTTATGATTATGAAGGACTGGAAATAAGTTCCAGGTTTCCCACAAAGCTTAGACAACTTTTTTTGTCGATTTTGCTGTTAGGGACTGATGAAAAGGGGATTACCAATGAAAAACTAAACAGCATTCACTGGACCTACCACTCTCCTGAAAGTGCGAAGAATAACCGTAATGTAAATCTTAAAAAGCTAAGAGACCTTTTGGTTGTCCTAAATGGAGTTCAGATTATTCATAATGACGGATGTTGGGTGTTAAAATTCAACAACGAAGTCTTTTGCGATTACCTGTTTCTCGTAAAAAAAATGAAGGGGAATTTCCAGCCCTTGACACGTGAAGAATTCGACAAAATATTACTGGTTCTTGCGCAGGGAATATTTGTGGCCGATGAACGGGCTCCATGGCTCGATCCTTTTAACAGTCATTTTCTCTCTTATCTGCTCGATTACCTGTTTCTGCTTATAGATTCGTTTGAGAAGGATAAAAACCCTGAAGCGATTTACAAGATCGCAGACATTATATTAAAATCAGATCCGTTAAATGAAGAAGCCTTCAAATTGAAAATTGAAGCTTTAATCAAACTGAAAAACCACAATCAGGCATTTTTTGATTATACCTATTTCACCAAAGGATACGAGAAAATGTATGGAATACAATTTCCCCTCAGTTTCAAGTCGTTTATCAGGAAAGAAGAGTAAGAACAGAAATGCAAAATGTAAAGTGGAAAATGAAAGTGCAAATTAATTGTACTTTCAGTATTGCACTTTGTATTCTGCGTTTTGCATTTTACTTTCTTCAATTTGTTTCTTGATTGAGGTGCTTATCATGAATCCGTCACTATACCATGTTGAAGGAAATTCCTATCTTTGCCGCCTATGGGAATTCAGCTGAAGTTTATAACTTTTATTACACTATTATTTGCCTGCGGTTTAACCTATGCTCAAAGTGGCAATTATAACTCTTATGCTTCCGGTCAAAATCGGGGTAAGGGAAGTAATTCTCCGAATAGTAAAAAGAAAAGTGATGCTAAAAAGGACACTGTCGTTTTCAAAATGAAGGTGTTTGAATTGCAGGACGGTTATTCCCGGATAAAGCAATCAAAACTCGATACTGTATTTGCCGATTTTCACAACTATAATCCAATCTATAAAAAATCAATATCTGCTCAATCGCTAGGCAACATGGGCACTTCGGCTCAAAGTAACGACTATTTTCAGCGGTCATTCGATTCAAATGAGTTCTTGTTCCTGCGTAACTATCAATCATATTCTACTTTACCAAAGGATATTCATTTTTACAACACGACTAAACCATTCACGTTACTCGATTATGGGCAATGGTTCGTTAACAAGCCCAAAGGGGAGTCATGGTTGAAAGTCTTCCAGACCCAAAACATTAACCCTTCGTTGAATTTTGGTTTTTCATATAGCTCGATATCTTCGCAGGGAAAGTATCTTAATCAGGAGGCTAAAGATAATTCCCTGAATCTGTTTGGAAGTTACAACATCGACAGGTACGATTTGTGGTTCATTATCGGGAAAAACAAATCGACCAATCAGGAGAACGGGGGGCTGCTCAACCCGACAGATATTCAAAATCCGGATCTTAAGCCTGAAAATATGCCGGTATGGTTTACCGGAACATCGGCAACGACAAATAATACATTTGTTGTGATTTCCCATCAATATAAATTTGGCAAATGGATTAAGGTTAAAGAAAAAGATGAAGAATTTCAAAAATTCATTCCCCGTTTTACCCTGATGCATACCCTTGATTGGACTAACAATTCACGTTATTTTAGTGAAGTTGAGCCTAATCCATATTACGATTTTACCGATACGAGGGGGAGAGTATATTTTTATGGGACGCAACATCTTCCCTATATTAATGGTTCTACAGGGACAACAACAATACCCGGAACTCAGGATAGGACAGGAATGAGCAGGGTTACTAACATGTTTTATCTCAAAGGTGTTGAGGCTCCAGACCGGAAGTATACATTTGGAAAGCAAGCCTATATTGGGAATGATTTAATAAATGTTTATTCACCTCGCGAGGCATTAATTTATACACCCGGTATTATGCGGCCACCCTTGGGATTGACCCAGTCAAATAATATCACCAATACCTTTGTTGGTGGTTCGATATTTAGGTCAAATGCCAAATTTCTGAACTGGAGTGGCTCGGGCAGATATTACCTCCAGGGATACAGAGCTGGTGATTTTGATATGAGGGGAGATATTGAAAAACCGCTTAGGAGTTCAAGGGATACTTCATTCATAAGGCTTACAGGGAACATGACCAATACTACGCCGGATTATTTTTATACCCATTATTATTCAAATCATTTCAAATGGGTAAATCATTTTGATAAAACCTACGAATTGAAGGTTGGAGCTTCATATGAAAAGCCTTACAGACGGCTTAAGTTCGGATTTAAATACTCAATCGTTAATAAATTTATTTATTGGAATGAGTCCTCACTTCCGTCACAGGCAAGCTCTGAATTTTCTGTTGCTCAATTCTTTGTAAGAAAGGATTTTAGGTTTGGGCCATTAAATCTCGAGAATTCTGTGATGTATCAGAAATCAACGACCGATAAATACCTCCACATCCCGGAGATCTCAACCCGTAACACGGTATTTCTGTCGGGTTTGTTGGCAAAGGTCCTTGCGCTGCAAATAGGTTTTGATTTACGCTACGATACAGGTTATTATGCCGATTATTATAGTCCTGCCCTGGGGATGTTTTATGTTCAGCACAACGAAAAAATCGGGGATTATCCATGGCTGGATGCATTTGTAAACCTGAAACTGAAACGAACCCGTTTCTATGTTAAGTATTCAAATCTTGGAACTAAATTTGTTCCTAAGGGCTATTATACGACCCCGGGTTATGCTGGACAGGTGGCATCTTTGGCCTTCGGGTTGTCCTGGTCGTTTTATAATTAGCGAGATAAGAAATTTAAATCAGAGACTATCTAAACATTTATTCGGTGATTGATCGGTAAATCTCATTGAATTCTGAAAGAATCATAGCCGTAGCACCCCATATAAAGACTGCATCAATATCAAATCCAGGAACTTCGAAGGATCCTCTGGGCGTTGTTACCTGTTTTGACTTTTTGGTTGCAGGAAGCAATAATTTTTCGAGAGGAATCAAGAACAATTCGTCAACCTCACGATTGTCGATTTTGAAATGTGGCATTTTTTCGCACCATCCGACAAATGGATTAATTGTAAAATTACTCACCTGGACATAAATAGGCGTAAGAGCCCCGATTACTTCAATCTGATGATTAACCAATCCAATCTCCTCAAAAGCTTCACGTAGTGCTGTCTGCTCCAAATTATTATCCCAGGTTTCATATCGTCCTCCGGGAAAAGCAATTTGGCCGCCATGATTCCTCATTCCTGAAGGACGCCTGATCAGACAGGTATGTACTATTCCGTTATCAGAGATGAGTGGGATCAGCACACTGCTTTGTACCATATTTTGCAACCCCGGCTCCGGATACAAATTGCGACCGTTTGGCAGCATCCGCCGATGTGCATTTTCTCCCGGCAACTCTTTTTTAAGAGCCACTTTCAGGCTATTTTTTATATTGACAGTTAAAGACACTCCTGGTACTTTATACGTTGAATTTATACTAAGCCCTGAATATTCAATTTTTGATTAATCAGGCTCAAAAATAGCATGAACTTTGGAATGATATTACAGTACGCTGCAGCTGGTTCGAATATATTTTAATCACTGTCCTACAAATCTAAACGGTGCTCTCCAGCTTTGTACGTTTAAAGTCTTGCAATTAAAAAGAGTTAAATAGCAGGAATACGAACTAAATTGCTAACCCAACAATATAACCGCCAATGGATTATTTGTGAAAAAATAAAATCTTGCAACCAGGTTATTGACCGTCGCTCTCCTCATGCCGGTATTGTATATCTCTGACATTAAGTTGCATATATGTTTTACCCCGATATTCATTTTCAGTAACGGAATAACAGATGTCAAAAGGAAGAGATCTTTTAATCAATTCCAGATGGTCAGCTTGCGAAAAGGCAATACCGGAGAATACTGCAGATGAACGATTTGCCTCCATAAGGTCGAGCTTCAGATGTTCATTATTCTTGCCTACAAGGCGGCTTGTCCCATAATCAAGAACATTTTCGGTCAAAAAAACCGGCATCATATTATGGGGGCCGTAGGGTTCAAACTGGTTTAGTAATTTCAAAAATTTTGGGGAGAGGTCCGACAGGGAGATCTTTGCATCGATCTCAATCGTCTGCTTTTGCTGTTCCTTTGAAATTGTATCTCTTACCACCTGTTCGAATCTACGCGAAAATTCTGCAACATTCTCCAGTTTCATCGAAAGTCCGGCAGCATACATGTGACCGCCATACGATTCAAGCAAATCGGAACAAGCGCTGATCGCTTCATAAAGATCAAATTCAGCTACCGATCTTGCAGAACCTGTAGCGAGACCGTTGGATTCTGTTAGCACCACAGTTGGTCTGTAATAATGTTCAGTTAAGCGGGAGGCAACTATTCCAACAACCCCCTTATGCCAATCTCGATTGTAAATTACAGTGGTTAAACGCCCTTCATAAAATTCGCTTCTCTCGATAATATCCAGCGCTTCCTGAGTGATTTCACGGTCAAGGGTTTTCCTGATTTCGTTGTATGAATTAATTTCAATTCCAAGATCTTCCAACTCTTTTGCATCCTTGGCGAGCAGGATAGCCACCGATTTTTTGCCATGCTCTATTCTTCCTGAGGCGTTTAATCTTGGTCCTATTTTAAATACAATATCGTTGATTTTAAATTCACCGAGCATCCCGGCATATTTGATTATCGTTTTCAGTCCGATTGAGGGATTTGAATTTAGTTTTTGCAACCCAAAATAAGCCAATACCCGGTTCTCGCCTGTTAAAGGAACAATATCAGAAGCGATACTGACAACGACTAAATCCAGAAATTCGAGTGCGACTTCTTCCGGAATTCCTTCCCGGATACAATAAGCCTGAATCAGTTTAAATCCGACACCGCAACCTGAAAGTTCCTTGTAGGGATAGTTGCAATCTGCTTGTTTAGGATCGAGAACAGCAACAGCATCGGGGATGATGCTGTCAGGGTTGTGATGGTCACAGATGATAAAGTCTATGCCCAGCTCTTTTGCATAGGCAATTTTGTTATTTGCTTTAATTCCGCAATCCAGAACTACGACCAACGAGACTTGATTCTGAGCAGCGTAATCGATACTCATCCTGGAGATTCCATAACCTTCCATATAGCGGTCAGGGATGTAATAATCGATGTTGGTGAGCCTGCTTCTCAGAAATGAGTACATGAGTGCAACGGATGTGGTTCCGTCAACGTCATAATCCCCATATACCATCACCT
>CAIOOC010000733.1 GCA_903859795.1 uncultured Bacteroidia bacterium | reverse complement strand
GATCAAATCCTGAAATTGGAGCATTACCTTGACTCATTTAACGATTTGGTTCAGAAAAAATTATCTATTTTCCTTTTTAACCTTAAATTAAATAAACGACAAGTATTTACTTATATTTTAAATTCCCCATTTCACATTACTTCCAGATTTGGATTTGGTCTTATCTCTAAAGAAGTTGATAAAAACTTGTTCTTCACCTCTTTATTACCTTCCATATTTTCTGATCTAAAAAGTGATTATGAGTCGAATATTACTAATGAAAGATTTGATAATAATATTGAACAACTGACGCCTAGCGATCTATTTTCAGAAAATCCTGCAGTTAAAGTTCTTATCAAGCACTTGGAATTATCAAAAGGTTTTGACAAATACCTAATTCTAGATAGGATAAGCAGGGATATGAAGGATTTATCAGATATTCAGAACTTTATAAAAAGGCATAAGCTTCCTATTGAAATTGAAACATTTGATCAAAGTAAATATTCTTTTACCGACGATGAATGGACCCGTATTTACGCTTTGCCCTATCAAATCTATTATTTGGCAGCAGCTTCTGAGGCACCGGGAAAGATGCTCAAAAGGATACCCGTTTTTAACAAACATATTAGCAGTGTTGAATGCCATCCTTTAATCAATGAAATAAATAATAAAGGCAAAGAAATATTTGAAAAAAGTAACAAAGACTATACTATCGGAACAGAGACTATTTTCCTTAATGAAATAAGTGAGTCACTGAAACTAGCTAAGCAAAAGCTAAATACCGTAGATTATTTTCATTTGAGGCTTTCTTTGATCTGGCTTACAAAACTTGTGATCGATGATTACGTTTTTGGCGAAACAGGTGAAGATGGGCCACAACATTTGCTCAAAAGTAATCTTGTCCAGCTTCTTGAAATGAGCGGTAATCATATGCTGATCTCTGAGAAAACAATTGGAATTCAACAATATCATTTCTCTCCATATGCCATCGAAGCCGATTTTATTGCCAACTATTTAATCAATGAAGTATTATGAACGAAATAAAATTGGATTACTGCGTAGATGCTGCATTTACGGAAACTGAAAAAGACAAGCTTGTTGCGGCAGTTAATATTCTTGGTAAGGTTGTTAACGACGAGCTATTTCGTGATAAGGTAACCAATTACACCTGGTCGGATACAGAAAAGAAATACTTGACTTTTCTGATGAATAACGACCTGAGCAATCAGCAGGTATTGGAGAAATTGCTCAATGGCCGTGATAAATTTGAGAACACAGATGATTATACCCTAAACCTAAAATTGGTACCTTACGAAAATATCGATGCCATTGAGGGGTATGTACGCGGAAACTCGCCTGAAATCCATATTAATAAACTGTATCTTGATGGCTGGCACCCCGTAGTCGTGGCTGGAATTATTCTGCACGAATATTGTCATAATCTCGGTTTTATGCATGACCAGGGCTTTTTTCATTCACTCGTCAAAGAACACCTGCATACTGTCCCTTATGCTCTTGGGTTTATTTTATATGACATTGCCAATGAGGTCTGTAAAGATGATCCCAGCTATCTGCCCTATTATGACGACCAGAACAAACCTGTATTTATGAGTGCCATGGCCGATCATTGCAAGGATATTGTAGCTAGTTTAAAGGGATTTAAATAATTTAGAAAAATTGATATGAAAACAAAAATTGTTTTTTGGCCCACATTAATTGGTCTTGTGATTTATCTGCTTGGTTCTCTCCTTATTGCTTTTTTGCTGGGAATTAACCCCGCCTTTAATTATTCCGGATTATTAAAAGGTATGGGAATGGGACTAATTCATGGCCTTCTTTGGATTCCCAATTCGATATATTTAATTTTTGATCCTGCCCGCTTGCTAAAAGCTGTTTTGCACGATGGATGGTACACTTTTGGCTGGTGGATTGGGGCAATCTTGCTTGCTTATAATATTCTAAGCAGGTTCTTCCCAATTTTCAGCCTCCTTAAAAAAGGATAATTTTTAAACAAACTTCACCGAAAAGTTAGCTCATGAAGAAGATCTTTGATTCAAAAAACTGGTTAACCAGCTTATTAGTCATCGGGTTTATGGTTGCACTGTGTTGTGGCATGATTGGTTGGTGGCAATATTATGCGCAGGAAGGTAAAGCGATTTCGTTCTGGACTTCATTGTATCTCACCTTGCAATTGTTAAATCTGGGCGGTTACCCAGCTGATATCATGAGAGTACCTGTTTGGTTTGATATTGCAAGGTTTCTGATGCCGCTTGTACTGGCAACAACCTTACTGAGAATATTCATCCTTTTATTCAGAAGACAATGGGATACAATTAGGATTTACTATTTTCGAAATCATTATATTTTCTGCGGATATAACGAACTGACAAGGAAGCTTATTCGCGATATCGATAAAGCGAACAAAGGTGAGGAGCGGAAGAATAAGAAAATACAGGTTGTAATTATTGATGAGGTTACAGAACCTGATATTCTTGATGATCAAGCATTTAATTCGAACGTTAGGTTGATAAAGGGGAAAGTTACAGATGAATCAACCTTAACAAGAGCCAATATCGAACATGCGAAACATATTCTTGCTCTTGCTCTCGAAGATAATATCAATCTAACGATAGCTAAAAATATAAAATCATTGCTTTCAACCAAATCATCTTCAGCTGAACAGGTTAAAATTACCATTAAGCTTGAAGATTTCTATAACCTACGGATGTTCAAAGATTTTCAGGGAACGGAAAAGGATACTGACAACGAGACTACAAAACAAATAGACTTCCATGCTTTTGATCCGGAGCAGCTGATCGCGTCAAGAATTATTGATACTTATAATCCAGCAAAAAGTGGTGAACTGCTCAATGAGGATGCTCCAGCAGCACATATTTTGATCATGGGGCTTGGTTCGTTGGGTCAGAAGCTCCTGGTGGAGGCTGCACATATTTACCATTTTCCAAATCTGCTAAAGCTTAAAGTTACCCTGGTAGATCATGCAATCAATGAGAAAATGAGAGCAATGAAATTCATGCAACCATTTCTTTCTGACATTATCGACATCGATCTGGTTGAGATAGAAGACCTGATGCAACTCAAAGCAAGGTTTGATACCTCAGACATTCAAATTTGCTTTGTTACTGCCCCTAACGACAGCGAATGTATACAACGGAGTATTCAATTGCGGCAGTTTTTATTTGACAGGTTAAAAAATGAGGCAACACCTGAAATTGTCGCAGTACTTACTACAGAGGATTTGCAAAAGGATTTATTGGAATTAACTTATAACAAAAAGTTTTTTCATAAAATAAATGTTTCTGCGAATTATGTGGGAAGTTTCTTAAGTAGGGAGTCAATCATTGATGACAGGAATGAGGTTGATAATAAATATGCGAAAAATATTCATGAAAGCTGGTTGAATGAGACCCAAAAGGAAGAGTCTCGAAAAACCGGAAACTGGGACAGACTCTCGGATAGCGAAAAGGACTCCAACCGTTATCCTGCACGCCATTACAAGCACGTCAAATTACCTTTCCTTCAAAAGAATAATTGTAATTCATTATTCGATTCAGAAGTTAATTTGTCGCCTATAGGTATCGTACTTGGGAAAATGGAACATAACCGCTGGAATGCAGAGAAGCTTCTAACGGGATTTGTAAAGGGGGATGCTAATATTCCAGATATAGCGGACAGAGACATTAAGAATCGGTTAAAGTATCATTATTGCCTTTGTCCCTGGGACCAACTTACCCTTGATGATCAGCTTAAAGACGTTAGGCCGACGGAATATCTGTTGAAAAAGCAACAAATAACCTTATGAAACCACGACGAATATATAGTTCGTTATGGGCAAGTTTTAAAATCTAAACATGGTCTGCGAAAGCCAAAGGGTTGACCTCCCAAAGTGACAAAAAAGAAAAACCCCAAATGGAGACCAGATACCATATTAAACGGGGCGTAACCGAAAAGCCAAATGAGTAGGTAGTTTTAAAATATTAGAATTATGGGAAAATCATGTAATTGCGACAACTGTGGTAAATATTTAGGAGAAATGAATTACACATACAGTTATGTTAATGGTGAACCTCCATCAGGAACATATGTATACCACAAAGGTGGGATTTTGGGATTCGGGGGGAGAATATATTATTTTTGTAGTGACCGATGTGAAAAAGAATGGAAACAGAATAATGAATAATTGACTGTACTGATTTTAATATTTCAGGATAATTTTTATAGTAGCCAGTTTTAAGTGACGGCTACAATCAAGTAGATATATGCCTGCAAAACCGGCGAAGGAACTCAATACCGGGTAACTTTGTGAGCTTCTTTTTGCTGTTATTTTGGAACCGCATTACGTTATACTTCCGATTTATTGAAGGACAATTCTGTTATTGTGCGGATAGCTGAAAAAAATAATGCTTTTGCTCTAGATTTCGCTTCTGAGATTGCTCTAAACGAGATATTGAGTTTTTTAAAGACAAATTCCGGAGTTGAGAAAGTGAAGGTTATTTGTTTCGGGCGTCATACTTTCGATATTTATAATTCGAAATTAAAGGAATCCCAAGGTTAATGAGTTCTAAAATCAATCTAAAAACTTAATTCAAATGGACAAGCAGAAAATTATTGAAAAAATTAAAGCAGATAGAAGTGCTTTTCAAAACCTGCCTGAAGAAGTAAGAGCTGATAAGGAAATTGTAACCTGCCGCAGATTTATGTGCAATCTCGTTTAAGAAACAGAACTTTTAAAAACAATTCAGAT
>CAIOOC010000732.1 GCA_903859795.1 uncultured Bacteroidia bacterium | reverse complement strand
TTTAATATTTAAAAATGAGTATAGCGGCGGACTAAATTTTCCTCAATGGCAAACACATATAGTCAGGTATATTTGCAATTCATATTTGCGGTTAAGGGTCGACAAAGCCTTATTAACCAGAAATATAATGATGAGCTTCAAAAATACATTACAGGCATTGCACAAAGGGTAAACAAAAAGTATTGGCGGTAAATATATTATGAATCAGCAGGAACACCACAAAAAGCATACATTCAAGGAAGAATATTTGGAATTTTTAAAGAAATTTGAGATGGAATATGATGAGAAATATTTATTTGATTGGGTTGAAGAGGATGAATAGGTAGTCACAACAAACAACAAATAGGTCTCCGCTACGCGGCTTTAGAGTAATTGTAGGATGACATGCTCTACAAATAGGCCGCCACTATGCGGCTCAAAAAGATCGGTGGTTGACATGTTCTACAACTTGGGCTCACCGCTATGCAGCTTTGTTTTGAAGAGATTGTTCTTGCAAATAAGCCGCATTGCGGCGGACTCTTTGTAGAATTGAATGAATCAAGTCACGAAATTTTAAGCCGCATAGTGGCGACCTAAAATGTTTAATCGTTAACCATTCCCCTCAAAAACCTTCTTAAAATAGCGGATAGCGCAATCCTGCAGCGTTTTGAGTTTGAGTTCTTCAGGGATTACCGGGGCGAGTGCTTTCTGATGAAATGTCGGCCATCCGTCGATATCACTTCCTGTATTTTCAATCAGCCCCATCTCCTGATAAAGGGTACAACTTCCCAGATTGATCAGGTTCAGCTTCTCCTCCTTTGAGAAGGTCTGAAAAGATAATCCCCGTTCTCTGATTCCAACCAGAAAAAGAACACCATTTAAATCGACTTCAATTCCGAATTTGTCATTCAGGATTTTGCATAAATCATTCCAGTTATTGGGTGTCTCCATTTTCTGACTTTTTACAAAAATACGATTTAAAGACAATTTGGAAAGGTAAAAAAGCGGACTAATTTCACATGCAACTTTTTCAGTGAAATCGATCAAAGTTTGTTAGTAGGTAGTTGAAAATACATTAAGGTTGCCAAATCAACGATTCAATTACCAAATCTCCTAATTGTTGATGAATCTGAATCAAATCATGCCTTGCTTAAGACAATTTCAGCGTTAACCTATTAACTGCGATTTCCGGGACCCGGGCTTTGATAAAACCAAGGCAAAGATCATGCGAACGCGATCACTGATATTTGTATGCATGGGATGAACGGATATTATATTACGGAAAGATTTCCCTTACGCACAAAGAATATAATGATTATTTTTTTTAACTTTAAACTGATTATAATGGCCATGATAAGACCATCAACACAAAAGTGGAAGCTTATCTGATTGCTATTAGCTTCGGTTATCTTGGATTCCATACTGCCACCCAAAAACCACTTATATAGGTATGAAAAAGACCAACAGTATTCTGATTTTCCTGTCTGTAATAGCAGGAATTACTATCATCTTGGTTGAGAATTGTCAAAACAAATCAACCAGTAATTCTCCTTTAGCAAGCTATCCGATCGATTCAATCGTGCTAACAACATCTGAAAGGGTAATTGTTCCCGATTCAGTCCCTTCTGTTGCTGCAAAGATATTCCCCTATGAGCTTACAAAGTATGCTGAGAATGGATATGGCAAATGGCATTTCTGCAAAGGGCTTCCGTATGAAAAAAGAGTTGATCTGATGCCTGCAGGATATGTTCCGACGGGGGGTAAAAGTTATTCGAAACTACTGAAGTTCTTTACAATGACAGATATTCATATTACTGACAAGGAATCTCCTACACAGGGGATCTTTTTTGGATATAAAGGTGGTATCATTTCTGCCTACTCAGGAATTATGCTTTACACAACTCATGTGCTGGATGCTGCAGTGCAAACGATTAATTCCCTTCATAAAAAAAATCCGTTCGATTTTGGCATCTCTCTTGGTGATGACGCGAACAATTCTCAATATAACGAGACAAGATGGTTCATCGATGTTCTTGACGGGAAGAAAATAAATCCCGATTCTGGAGTAAAGGATGATCCCATTCCCGGGGCACTTAATGATTATCAGGACGAATACCAGGCAGCAGGGCTCGAGAAAGTTATCCCCTGGTATCAGGCAGTTGGCAACCATGATCATAACTGGATGGGTATATATCCGCCAACCGATTACATTAAGAGGGCTTATATCGGTGATAGTATCCTTAAAGTGGGAAATATATTTACTCCGAATGGCATCTATGAGCGCAGTTTATTTATGGGTACGATGGACGGCAGAACTGTTAACGGTGATGTAATTGGCGTAGGACCGGTGAGTTCTACGAAGCCTGTATTAATAGCCGCAGATTCCAGTCGACGCTCTCTTTCTTCAATCGGGTGGTCAAATGAATTTTTTAATACTTCTTCCAATCCCAAAGGACACGGATTCAATCAGGCGGACGTAGCACGTGGATTCAGTTGCTACGCTTTCGAACCAAAATCGGATGTTCCCGTCAGGGTAATTGTACTTGATGATACCCAGAAAGACAGCGATCCAAGCAAGGATATTCACGGACACAGTTTTCTTGACAATGAACGTTTCGACTGGCTGGTGAAGCAACTTGACAAGGGGCAGGCTGAAGGTAGGCTTATGGTGATTGCCGCACATATACCAATAGGGATTAATGATCCAAATCCTGAGCTTGGATGGGACCCCAATGCCCCATTAACCGAAGCGACATTAATTGCCAAACTTCATACCTACCCCAATCTCCTCCTTTGGGTTGCGGGTCACCGTCATCTTAATACGGTTACTGCTTTAAAATCGCCTGATCCCTCCCATCCTGAACTTGGCTTCTGGGAGGTTGAAACTCCATCTTTAAGAGAGTTCCCCCAGCAGATTCGCACTTTTGAGATTGTACGAAACAGCGACAATACTATTTCAATATTTACCACCGATGTTGATCCGGCTGTTAAAGAGGGCTCGTTTGCTGCAATTTCACGTTCCTATGCTATTGCAGCACATCAGATTTTCAAACTTCCATTTTGCGAAACCTACAATGCAGAGCTTGTAAAACAACTCATTCCTCAAATGCAGTATAAAATACAGAACCTGGCAACTGGGGTTAACAGGTAGTTTTTTAGTCATATACATGAACTTAAAAAGAAATTCGAATGAAAAATCGAAAGTCCTTTTGATCAGCTTTTTGGTTTTTATTTCAACTGCAATTATTATTTTCACTGGATGCAGGAAAGATGATAATCGGGCTGATTTTAAAATGAACAAAGTTTATACAACACTCGACAGAATCATAATTCCTGCAAATGTGGCATCCTGGCCTGTGATGTACCCTTATGAAATTTCCAAATTTTCTACTTTCCCGGGTTATGGTAAATGGAATTATGGTCCGGGGTTGGATTATCAGAAAAGAGTGGATCTTATGTCAACCGGATATACTGGAATCTCGATTACCAAATCTGCAAGACTTTTGAACTTCTTTGCCATTACCGATGTCCACATCACCGATGAGGAATCACCGGCTTCAGCTTTGTATTTTGGCTACAAGGGTGGTTTTATTGGAGGATATTCACCGGTTCTGTTGTATACGACCCAGGTCTTCGACGCAGCTATTCATACCATCAATGCCCTTGAGAAAGAAAATCCTATTGATTTTGGGATCTCGATGGGTGATGCCTGCAATAACACACAATACAACGAACTCCGATGGTATATTGATATTCTCGACGGCAAAAAAATAATTCCTGATTCAGGTACTAAAGATGATCCGATACCTGGTCCTGGCAATGATTATCAGGATGAGTTTCAGGCAGAAGGGCTTGATTCAGCCATCCCCTGGTATCAAACCTTGGGTAATCACGATCATTTCTGGACCGGTTTACTTCCACCTACAGAGGCTTCCAGAAAGGTTTTCACTCAGGATGGCATCCTCAATATCGGAAATATCTTTGCATACCCCAACGATCCTCTCCCTTTTAACAGCCGCGGATTTTATATGGGTTCAATCGATGGGAGTACATTGCTGGGCGAAATTACGGGCATAGGAGCCATGGAAAGCTACCCAACACCACCGAAGGTGCGGGCACCAGATCCAAATCGATGTTCACTAAAAAAAAAAGAGTGGATAAACGAATTTTTCAGCACATCCTCCAATCCGGTTGGGCATGGATTTAGTCGATCAAACGCAAGCACAGGGTTCGCCTGCTATTCCTTCGAGCCAAAGGGGAATATCCCGATAAAGGTTATTGTACTCGATGATACTCAAAGTAATGACGATCCTCATCTTAGCTTTTATGCGCATAGTTCCATAGACAATGTGCGTTATAACTGGCTGGTCACCGAATTGGGAAAAGGCCAGTCTGAAGGTAAACTAATGATCATTTCATCACACATCCCGATTGGTGTGTTACCCCCGGATAATGGTATGGGTTGGAGCGCAAGCGCTGCGGTATCGGAAGGTGATTTTATTGCAAAACTTCACACCTTTCCGAATCTCATTTTGTGGATAGCAGGTCATCGGCATGTAAATCAGATTACTCCAATGCCATCGACCGACCTGGCTCATCCTGAAAGTGGGTTTTGGGAAGTAGAAAGTACATCACTAAGAGATTTTCCTCAGCAATTTCGACTTTTTGAAATCACACGTAACAGCGATAATACCGTTTCTATAATCACAACCAACGTCGACCCGATCATGAAAGAGGGTTCGTTAGCCGCAAAATCGCGTTATTATGCAGTTGCTGCGCAACAGGTATTTAATGTTTTGAAGCCTTATGCCCCCTCCTTTTCATACAATGCAGAACTTATAATTCAATTAACTCCGGAGATGCAGGCGAAGATTCAGAAGGTTGGAATACCTATAGTGAATTAACAAAATATTAGTTCTTTGTTAAGAATCAAAAGATTCGGTAAAGAATGGTTTGTTGTAGGGGCAAAAATTCTACTTTTGTGATTCGGAAATTTATTCGAATGGATTATTTGAGCATCTTACAAGCCAGAATTAATAAAATGAAGAACTTACGAATTGTTGATATTCTGAAAACGGGGCAAGTCGGCACCCAGATCACAGTAAAAGGATGGGTACGAACCCGTCGTGGCAGCAAAAATGTGAATTTTATTGCTTTGAACGACGGTTCAACAATACATAATCTGCAGGTTGTGGCAGAAGTTGAACTCTTTGGAGAGGAGTTACTAAAACTGATCAATACCGGGGCGGCAATTGGTGTTACAGGGAAACTGGTTGAATCGGCAGGATCGGGACAATCGTTTGAGTTGCAGGCCTCAGCACTGGAAGTTATAGGCGTTTCAGATCCTGAAAAATATCCGATTCAGCCAAAAAGACACTCACTGGAATTTTTGCGTGAGATGGCTCACCTTCGTCCCAGAACTGCCACATTCAGTGCGATTTTCCGCATGCGTCATGCGATGATTTTTGCCATTCATAACTTTTTCAACGAAAGAGGGTTTTATAATGTGCATACTCCAATCATAACCAGTTCTGATGCAGAAGGTGCAGGAGAAATGTTTCGCGTATCGACCCTTCCGGCTAAAGATGCCCCGGTCGATGAAGATGGAAATGTAGATTATTCGCAGGATTTTTTTGGTAAAGCTGCTAATCTTACCGTTTCAGGACAGCTCGAGGGTGAACTTTTTGCTATGGCGTTATCCCGCATATATACCTTTGGACCTACTTTTCGTGCCGAAAATTCCAATACATCGCGCCACCTTGCTGAATTTTGGATGATTGAGCCTGAGGTTGCATTTTTTGACCTTCAGGACAATATGGATCTTGCAGAGGAATTTCTCAAATATCTGATCCGTTATGCATTGGATCACTGCATGGACGATCTTGTATTTCTGAGCGGCAGATTGGCAGAAGAGGAAAAAAACAAGCCTGCTGATCAGCGGTCGATGGAGCTGATTGAAAAACTCAGGTTTGTTGCCGACAACGACTTTGTGCGGCTTACCTATACCGAGGCTATAGAGATACTTAAAAATTCGAAACAGAATAAGAAAGGTAAATTTCAATATCCAATAACCGGATACGGTACAGATCTTCAGAGCGAACATGAAAGGTTCCTTGTTGAGGTTGAATTTAAAAAACCGGTTATCCTGACCAATTATCCCAAGGAGATCAAAGCTTTTTATATGCGGATGGATGACAATGGAAAGACGGTTTCTGCAATGGATGTCCTTTTCCCGCAAATTGGTGAAATCATCGGGGGTTCTCAGCGTGAAGAGCGACTTGAACTTCTTGAGCGCCGCATGGATGAAATGAATATACCCAAAGAAGATATGCAATGGTACCTTGATACCCGTCGCTTTGGAGGATGCCCGCACGCCGGTTTTGGTCTTGGCTTTGAAAGGCTTCTCCTTTTTGTCACAGGAATGACAAATATCAGGGACGTTATTCCATTCGCCCGAACACCCAAAAATTGTGAATTTTAAACCTTCTGAAGCGAAAGTTGTTTCAGCAAAATTCATTATTTCTAATATTTAATCAGAATAAATAGACCCCGCAGCGTAAATTTCTGCCGGGGTTTTTTTGTTCTTTTGGGGTGGTCAAAATTTTTTACTAACTTTAGAACGAAAATAGGTTATACAGATTATGCAGAAATTAAGTCTCCAACAGAAGCTGCTTCAGAAGCTTTCGCCACAGCAGATACAGGTTATCAAGCTGTTGGAGTTACCTGGTTTAATGCTTGAACAACGTATCAAGAAAGAGCTGGAGGAGAATCCTGTTCTCGAAATTGAAAATGAAGAATATAGTTCTTCCGATGAGGATTTTTCTAACGAGTTAAAATCAAATGAGGACCACGATAACGAAGAGTTTTCTGTAAGCGACTACCTGAACGAAGAGGATTATCCTTCATACAGGTATAATACTCAGAACACCTCCAAGGATGATAAAGTTGCTGACATCCCATTTTCGGATGGTACATCATTTCATGAATTTCTTCAGGATCAGGTGAGTATGGAGATGCTCGACACTCGTGAGAGCCTTCTTGCCGAACACATCATTGGAAATATTGACGAAGATGGTTATTTGCGCCGCGACATTGCCTCAATTGTAGATGACCTTGAATTTTCTCAAAATATAAAAACCAACGAGACTGAACTTACCAAGGTGTTACGGAAAATTCAGGAGCTTGATCCGGCAGGTGTTGGAGCCAGGAATTTGAGAGAATGCCTTCGATTACAGATTATCCGCAAGATTGACCAGCGACCGGAGGTCAAACTGGCGGGTCAGATCCTGAAAGATGCTTTTGATGAGTTTACGCGCAAACATTTCGATAAGATTGGGCGGAAATTCGGAGTAGATGACGAAACCCTTAAATATGCCATAGACGAAATACTTAAACTCAACCCGAAACCAGGCAGTTCTTTCAGCAATAATATAAGTCAGGGTAATCAGGCGATTATTCCTGATTTTATTCTGGAAGTTGTTGACGACGAATTACAACTAAGTCTGAATCAGAGGAATGTACCTGAACTTAATATAAGCAGGCATTATTCCAATATGCTTAGGTCCTACCAGGATAACCGTAAATCACTGACCCGCGACGTGAAGGAGGCGGTTTTGTTTGTAAAGCAAAAAATCGATTCGGCAAAATGGTTTATTGATGCCATAAAACAGAGACAAGAGACGTTAATGCTTGTTATGACAGAAATTCTGATGTATCAGAAAGAATATTTCGTTGAAGGAGATGAAACCAAATTGCGCCCTATGATCCTAAAAGATATTGCTGACCGCACTGGTCTGGATATATCTACAATCTCAAGGGTCTCAAACAGTAAATACATACAGACACATTTTGGAATTTATCCATTAAAATACTTCTTCTCTGAGTCGATGCAAAAAGATACCGGGGAAGAAGTTTCGACCCGGGAAATTAAGTCGATTTTGCAGGAATGTATTGATAATGAGAGCAAACAGCACCCTCTGAATGATGACAAGCTCACTCAGATCCTGAATGACAAAGGTTATGAGATCGCCCGTCGAACAGTCGCCAAATACAGGGAACAACTGGATATACCTGTGGCAAGGATGCGGAAAGAGATGTGAGAAGATGTTAGATACTTAGTTCTAATTGCTTAATGGTGAATGCTTAGTGCAAAGTATATGTAGTATTTACACTCTCTTCCAATTATATTATTTTGCACTTTGTATTTTAGGCTTATCTCTTTTTGCTTCTGGCTCTATGTAATAAACTTATAACCAATTCCTTTCAGTGTCCGGATATGATCATTTCCAATTTTCTCGCGCAATTTCCTGATATGCACGTCAATCGTCCGGTCCCCGACGATCACGTTATTTCCCCACACTGATTTATATATTTCATCGCGAGTAAATACCTTATCTGGTTTGGACACCAGAAGAGAGAGT
>CAIOOC010000731.1 GCA_903859795.1 uncultured Bacteroidia bacterium | reverse complement strand
TGGCCAGTGCATTGCTCATCCTGCTTTGGATTCAGAACGAGGTGAGCTTTGATAAATTCCATAAAAACAAGGATTATTTATATGAGGCCTGGAACCGTGGAACATTCAATAATAAACTTCAATGCTGGAACTCCACCCCTAAAATTCTCGCCCCAACTTTAAAACAGGAGTTTCCCGAGATTGAAGATGTTGCAAGAACAAACAACCAATGGTTTGTAACTACTGTGGGACTTAAACAAATTTCCTGCAATGGACTTTTTGCAGATCCATCATTTTTAAAGATGTTTAGTTTTCCGGTTTTGCAGGGCAATGCAGAAACGGCACTTAACAGCGTTACTAATGTTGTGATCACCCAAAAGATGGCGATAAAAATGTTTGGCACTGAAGATGCCATAGGTAAGATCATAAAAATCGACAAAACCAATCTTACGGTTGCCGGCATTTTAAAAGATCTGCCCAACAATACCCGGTTTACCTTTGAATTCATTATGCCGTGGGCATATATGACAATACTGGGATGGGATGATACCTATTGGGGCAACAACTCAGTGAACACGTTTGTACAGTTAAAACCAAATACCACCGCTGCGTTAGTCGATACTAAAATTAAGAATATCACTAAAATACATTCCAACGGCGAAGAGCAACAGGAGGTATTTCTTCACCCGATTACCAAATGGCACCTTTATTCAAATTTTGAGAATGGGAAAGTGGTCGGAGGTCGAATTGCCATAGTTGTGACATTCTCAATTATTGCCCTGTTTATACTGCTGATAGCCTGTATTAATTTCATGAACCTGAGTACTGCGCGCAGCGAGAAACGGGCCAAGGAGGTTGGGATCCGGAAAGTGGTCGGCGCCGGAAAGAAGTCACTGATTGCACAATTTTTAGGAGAATCGGTTATAATAGCATTGATTTCCGGAATCCTCTCCTTATTGTTGGTCCGGTTGTGTTTACCCTGGTTCGATACTCTGGCTGCCAAAGAGATATTTATCCCTTACAATAACGGCTATTTCTGGGTGGCATCGCTTTTATTTATAGTT
Organism: uncultured Bacteroidia bacterium; assembly: GCA_903859795.1. Lineage (GTDB taxonomy): Bacteria > Bacteroidota > Bacteroidia > Bacteroidales > Prolixibacteraceae > JAAFHB01. The sequence continues at coordinate 722 of CAIOOC010000731.1, read as the reverse complement.
GGTACAGGTGTTCTGGCGGGAAGTTATCCGGCTTTATTCCTTTCATCCTTTAAACCTGTCATCGTTTTAAAGGGGAGCTTTAAGAGGTCAAATGCGGTGATTAATCCGCGAAAGATTTTGGTCGTGCTCCAGTTTACTTTTGCTATCGTACTTATTGTCTCGACAATTATAGTTACACAACAAATGAAGTATGCCCAGGACCGTGATACCGGTTACGAGCGCGGACAACTGCTTTATCATTTCCTTACAGGTGATCTGGACAAAAAATTCCCTCTTGTTAAAAATGAATTATTGACCTCCGGGGCAGCTGTATCGGTGACAAGAACCAGCTCTCCGCTCACCGAAGGATGGAGCGACAGCTGGGGATTTGAGTGGGAAGGGAAAGCTGCAGACGATAAAACAGATTTCGACAGGTTCAGTGAGGATGAAGGGCTGGTGAGGACTGCCGGTTTAACTATCCTGAAGGGGCGTGATATGGATTTGGCCAGTTATCCCACAGATTCGCTTGCAATTGTTCTGAATGAATCAGCCGCCAAAGCGATGAATCTGAAAGACCCGATCGGGCAGCTCATTAAGGATGACGGTCAGAAATGGCACGTTGTCGGGGTTATAAAAGACTTTCTTCTGCGCTCCCCTTATGAGCCTACAAGACCCATGGTCATTTTGGGAACAAAATCGGGATTTAATGTCGTAAACATAAAACTGAATAGGACAAATTCCAC
>CAIOOC010000730.1 GCA_903859795.1 uncultured Bacteroidia bacterium | reverse complement strand
CCGATCAGTTCCATTTTTGATTATGCTACGTTCGCATTGATGTGGTTTGTTTTCAATTGCCGGTCATTTCTTGACCTGACGGTAAGTTCAGCTGGAAAAACATATGCAGTCCAGCTTTTCCAGACAGGATGGTTTGTTGAATCACTACTGACACAAACTTTAATTGTTCATATCATCAGAACAGGAAAAATACCCTTTCTCCAAAGTCGAGCATCTCCTTCATTATTATTAACCACCCTGACAGTTATCGCTGTTGCTGTATGGCTGCCGTATTCTCCATTTGCCTCGTTGTTCGGTATGGTTCCGTTGCCATTGAGCTATTTTATCTGGATAGCAGGTTTCTTACTTTCATACGGCCTTATCGGACATATCGTTAAATCTTGGTTCTTCAACCGTTTTGGAGGTAACTGATATGTTGAATAGTATTCTGGAGGCAATTGAGCATGGCCGTATGGTTAAATTAACGAGCCATGACAAGAACGATGCTCTGCAGTTTCTTGGAACTATGCTCGAAGCGGTTCCAGCCATTCCATCAGGAATCAATATTGTCGAAATCGTGCTGTCCCATGAAAAAACATCAAACACGTCGCTGGTAGCAGGATGGGCATGTCCTCATGCAAGAGTTAATTATGACGGGGATTTAAGCTGTACCATAGGATGGAGCATGGAGGGGATTGATTATGGGATACCGGACGAACCTCTGGTACATATGATTATCATGTTTTTCGTGCCTGATAACCAACGGAACGCATATCTCAAGGAGGTATCTGCCCTTGTGAGAGTATTAAAAAACAATCCTCAGTATCAGGGCCTTGAAACAATACAGGATTTAAATGCCATCCGGAATAACCTTCTTGATATAGCCCACCTTGCAATGAGTGGTGATGCAAAAAATTATCGAGCGCGAATGATCCAGCTTGATACATTAACTAAAGCTGCAGCTACAGGCGGGATGCACGAGGAAGGGATGCAGATCGAAGCTTTGATGGTTGTAGTGGTACCTGACATGAATCCTGTTGTTCTGACCCAGAATATCGAACTTTCCAGGCTTGCAGAAAAAGATATAAACCTGATAACAGTCATCTCCAAAGGGAACAATTATCTATTAAATGACTGGCATATTGTACGAAGAAACACCACAAGCTATACAGGTGAAAAATTCGTTCACGATTGCCTTGCCATAAAACTTGTAAGCGCTCCACAGTAATTGATGCTGTATTCAAGTCCTGCACTCAACAACCCGAAACGCTCCGGAAACGGCAATGTATGTAAAATAATTTTGTTGAGGACTCTCTGATGTGACTATATTCTGAGGAAAGGGTTGCATAAATATCGCATCTTGTCAGCTGAACTTAACTGCTTTTAATGTAGCATTTTGCGGTATTTTTTACCCCCTTTTCTGTTGTTTGACGAATAGTTCAGGCTATATCTGACATGCAAACTATTACAAAAAAAACGACCCATAATGTTTCCCCTCGTTTATGAAATCAACACAAGAGTCTGGCTGAAAAAACTTAGTAAATTCCATAACCATCCAATAACCCTCGGCAATATTCCAGATGAGGAGTTCACCTTCTTTTCAAACTGCGGTTTTGATTTGATATGGCTGATGGGAGTATGGGAACCAAGTCAATACAGCAATGCAATTGCAACTTCTCACCCTGGTCTTCGAAGCTTAATCCTTGAACATATTCCACAGGTACAGCCTGACGATATAGCATCATCTCCTTATTCAATCAACTCATATACGGTCAACAAATCGTTAGGCGGCAAAGACGAACTTTTTGTATTCCGCAAAAAGCTCAGTTCGTACGGCATAAAACTTATGCTCGACTTTGTGCCTAATCATCTTGCTCTTGACAATGAATGGCTCCCAGAACATCCTGAGTTTTTTATTCCAATATCGATTGAAGAACAAAGTCATGACCCCGGAGCCGGATTCGAATATAAAAAAGACGAATAT
>CAIOOC010000729.1 GCA_903859795.1 uncultured Bacteroidia bacterium | reverse complement strand
GTCATAAATATGACGAAGAACATGATTGATATCCGAAGATTTCATCGATGTAATGTCAATATTTTCCATAAATAACCCCCTTCTTTTAAAAACAGATTTATAAATCCTGCATATTTTGAACAAAAGATAACCGGCATATCCTGAATAAATACCATCCTCCTTTCAAAAAGAACAAGCTTCCTTTGGATATTGTTTTCAATATATTCGCTAAATATTGTCGCAATATCCATATTTTAGGGGGTTATATCAAATATTATTGCATTTATTTTATTTTTGTATTGTAAATAATAGGGGTCAAGTCAGAAAATTGTATTTCGGAAAAACCTGAAACCGACACTGTAAAGCCGCAGGAGTGGTTCCCGAAGGGTTTTATTCCTGTACTTCCACAATCACCTCGATTTCCACTGCGATATTCATCGGCAGGGCATACATTCCAACAGCTGACCGTGCATGTTTCCCGGCATCGCCGAAAATTTCCACCATCAGGTCGCTGTAACCATTGATTACTTTTGGCTGGTCTTTAAAATCCTCGGTACAGTTTACCATACCCAGCACCTTTACAATCCGTTTGACTTTATTCAAAGAGCCAAGCTCGCTTTTTAATACCGCAAGGTGGCAGATGGCAGTCAGGCGGGCTGCTTCATAACCCTGTTCAAGTGTCAGCTCCCTTCCGACTTTACCGGTAACATTGGTATTATCAGCTTTCATTGGTCCCTTTCCCGAAAGGTAGAGCAAATTGCCAACCCGGACAGCATTTACATAATTTGCAATGGGGCCCGAAGGGGGCGTTAACACGATTCCCTTCGTCTTAAGTCTTGTTTCAGCATCCTGGGCACGAAGCGCAGCGGATAAGAGCAGGGTGGAGATAAACAATAGAAAAATCTTCTTCATAGTTGCATCGTTTTATTTTATTCGATTAATATTCAGTATGTTATTGCTTATAAATCAGTAGATGTTTCCTCCAACTTTCAGTTTGCTCGGGACTCTGGCCGGGATGCTTTTGTCAAACCGGTCGTCATTCAGGGAGGTCAGAAACTCAATAATAAATGGGATATCCTTAAAATCTACTTTAAGTTTGTCGACAAGCGGATCGATCTGGCCGGGCTTAACATGAGGATTGGCAATTTTCCCGCCTGAGAGGTCCTCATAAAATTCGAGCACACTTTCCAGTGTTTTAAGTGTCCCGTTGTGCATATAGGGATAGGTAAATCTCAGGTTTCGCAGCGATGGTGTCCTGAAGGCGTATCTCTTCTCAAACCCATCATCTGAAAATTTGAGTTTCTCCTGTTCCGGAACTCCCATCACATGGGTCTTGAAATCAGAGAACATAGGGCCATGATGACATTTGGAACAACCATCTTTTAAAAAAAGATTCATCCCATCCAATTCATTGTGCGAAAGAGCCGTATAATCACCTCTCATATATTTATCAAACCGCGAATTATTTCCAATGATAGTCCGTTCATACGACGCGATGGCCTTTCCTAAATTTTCACGTGTAATCGCATTCTCGTCTCCAAATGCCAGTTTAAACAATCGCCGGTATTCTTCGATCCTCCTCAACCGGATTAATACGAAGTCGAGGGCAACATCTTTTTCATAAGTATGTCCGCGCATCTCCTCAAGAGCCTTAATTGGTTCAAGTGACTGATTTTCGAGACTTTTTACTCGCAAATCCCAAAACATTGGGGCGAGGGAAGCATCTGGAGTTTCGTCGTTGGTCAGACCATTAAAAGCGCTGTTTATCACAGTCTGGGAATTACGCTTCACAAACGGAATGTCATTCGGTTGGTTGAACACTCGGCTAAGCCCTAGCCCTTTCCCGTTTACCCCGATTGAAATCTCTAAACTCTCTGCAAATCCGTACTCAGGGTGATGGCATGTAGCACACGCAACATCCTTATTGCCCGAAAGGATAGGATCAAAGAAAAGTAGCTTTCCTAATTCTATCTTCTCCCTGGTCATCGGGTTATTAGCCGGCACTGGCACTTTTAGAGGTAAAGCACCGAGCACCGATATGTCATCCGGTACAGGTTTTACAGATTTTTTCTGATTAGCAGCCTGATTACAAGAAACAAGTAAACCACCTATAATTAGAATATGGATTAGTTTATATAACATTTTAGACGTTGGTTAGCCAAAAATACACTTTTATTTGATGCTTTCAGGGAGGAGAGATCTAAAGTGATAGATTCCCGATACCAGGGTATATTCAGCATTATCGCTCACCATCCTAACGAACTTTATACCTGGTGCCTTTTCGGTTTGAATGCCGGATTCTGTTACTTTCGTCTTTTCCGCAGCCGGAAGAATCAAAATAGCAGTAGTATTGGCAGGGATCGTTACATCCAAAGACAAATTCTTTCCATCAACTTTCCAGGATGTCATGATCTTGCCTCGAACCGAGTTATAACTTGTCCGGGCAAATTTAAGCCCGTGCCGGATCACCGGTGCGATATGGATATGTTGGTATCCGGGAGTATCTTCACTTATGCCCCCGATCATCCTGAAAAGGTACTCACCAACTGCACCGAATGAGTAGTGATTGAGTGAGTTCATGCCACCCTGGGGGGTTTTTCCGTCCCAGCCATCCCATCGTTCCCAGATTGTTGTGGCCCCTACGCTTACCGGGTACAGCCAGGAAGGTGAGGTTTTCGCAAGGAGCAGTTTGTATGCGTCATCGTCCCGTCCCGCGAGGTGCAATCCCGGCAGCAGCCGCGGTGTACCAATGAATCCCGTCGTTGGGTGCCAGTCGAAGCGACGACACTCATCAACAAAACGTTTACTCATAAGCTCTTTCAGAGGTTCGGGGACGAGGTTCATCGTAAAAGCAAGGGCGTAACCGGACTGACTGCTATTGCTGATACTTCCGGATGAATCGATGTAAGTTTTGGCAAATGCTTTTGCTATACCGGCAGCTTGTTCACGAAAACTTTCAGCATGCTGCTTCTCACCAATGGCATCGGCCATTTCAGCCATTAACTGAAAATCGAAGGCCGAATATGCAGAACCAATGACCTCCTTACTGGCACTGCCACCAGTACTGAGCCAGTCGCCATTGCCAACGTGTCCGGCAAACAGGAAATCTTTGCTCTCGCGGGAGAGCCAATCCAGGTTCCGTTTCATAGCTTTATAATGGTCACGGATAATGCGTGTATCACCATAGGTCCGGTAAATTTCGTAAGGACAAATGATTCCGGCATCTGACCAGCCGATGTTTGGTCCGTCTCCCGGTCCAAATGTCGGGGCATGATCGGCAAAATGTCCATCGGGCATTTGGGCATCCTCACACACATCAACAAGCCACCTGCTGAAAAATGCTGAAACATCCATATTGTAGACAGCCGTACGCATAAAAAACTGTGCATCACCAGTATATCCACACCTTTCATTTCGTTGGGGACAGTCGGTGGGGACACCCATATAATTTCCCCTTTGAGACCATACGATATTTTGAGCAAGACGGTTGATTAATGGTTCCGAGCAGGTGAACTGACCTGTCTCCGGGCAATCGCTATGAAAAACTATTCCTGTGAGATTTTCCAATTTTGGTTTCTGTGTTAAACCCCGGACTTCGACATACTGAAATCCATGATATGTGAAATTAGGTTCAAAAGATTCGGTTCCGTTTCCTTTAAAAGTGTATCGATCCAGCTGGATGCGATGTTCACTCACAACAGTAAGATTACCCAAAAAAACCGTTCCATCAGGATTTCGCATTTCACCGTGCTGGAGTTCAACGGTTTCTCCCGCTTTTCCTTGAAATTTAAACCTGCACCACCCCACGATATTTTGATCGAATACAAAAACGTAGATTCCAGGTTTAGGCTCTGTTAGCGCCACTGGTCTTATTTCCTGTATCACCCTTATCGGCTCACCGCGCTGAGAGACAAGTTGGCCTACTTTAAAATCAATACCTCTCTTTGGTGTTGTTGCAGATGACCAATTGTGATCATCGAAACCGGCACAATCCCATCCTTTAAATTCCTTTCGCGCATCGTAGGAAACCCCTTCATAAATACCGGTAAACCGGAAGGGTCCGTCAGAAGTACCATGCCAGGTTTCGTCAGATACAAAGGTCTGATGACTACCATCAGCATATTGAATTTCCAGCTGTGCAAGGAATAGAGGCTCTTTGCCATAGATCGCTTTGAGGCTATCTTTCCAATGTTGCCATCCTCCGCTGTACCAGCCATTTCCAAGAATTGCACCTAGAGCATTTGCCCCGGCCCTGACTAGACGTGTAACATCATAGGACTGATATTGCACCCTTTTATTATAATTCGTCCACTCCGGGGTAAGAAGATGATCTCCCACATGCTGACCATTGAGCCGTAATTCGTAAAGTCCCAGGGCTGATACGTAAACAGTGGCCCGGCGAACGGACTGACCAACCTGAAACGTTTTACGCAAATATCGCGGCCTGGCCCATTCTGAAGGCTCAGGATCATGAACTCCTATCCATTTGGCTTTCCAATCTTCGGAATCCAGAAAACCCATGGTCCAAAATGCGGGTTTACTCCATTCTGAAACTTTCCCTGCTGAATTCCATATTCGAACTTTCCAGAAACACGACATCCCGGACTTCAAGGGTTTACCTGCATATTCCAGTTGTATAGTCTGATCAGAGTCAACCTTGCCACTGCTCCACAGATCTCCTTGATTTTCTGATAGTTTCTTTTTGGTAGAAGAGACAATTACCTGGTATGCAGTCTGCCGCTCACCCCTCTGCGGAGATTCAAGAATCCAGCTTAAACGCGGACTTACTACATCAATACAAGGCGGATTTGTAAGATATTCACAGCGTAGATTCTGTATATTGATACCGTTAGCCAAAAATATCGACGCAAAGATTGTAAATACAACAAGTACCAGCTTCATTTTTATGGAATAAGTTAAGTGCCAATTCCAAAATTAGTTTATTTCTCCGGGGTGTGCCAGCTATATACTCTTTTTAAACCAGGCATTTGTTTTAATTTTTCAAGACAAAAACCGGTGATTTTGGTTTCATTAAGATTAAGTGCCTCGAGGTGGCTTAAACCCAGAAGCAGATTTGTGACTTTATCGGTAACCGGATTTTTCTCAAGACGTAATTTCTCAAGATTAGTCATTTTTGGCAAAAAGTCCAAATCATTCTCTGTAAGTCCATTACCGGAAAGATTTAGCCAGATCACATTTTTTGCAACGGCTTTCAGATCTGTTTTTATACTGTTTGGTATAAATTTAGAGCCTGCGGGTAAAGTTATATCGAGCATAACTGGATTGTGCATCATCACCCGGACAACTAAACCATGATTTCGAAGGGAGTCAATAAAGCCAATATTAAAATTTAAAGGTATTTCGGAATTGACTTTATTATCTATTTGCGGAATCATTTCATCGCTTTTAAGTGCTGCCCCAAATCCTAAAAAATTGGCTACCAAAGGTTTAATTTCCCCGATATCTTTCAAATCGGTAATTTTCTCACCTTTGCCGGCCATTCCTTTCTCAATCCACCATTTAAGGATACCTATCTCACCCTGTGTCAGCGGAGTTTTGCCATCAGGAGGCATATGTTTATCATTCGAAGGGTCAAGGGTAATCCGTTTATAGAGTTCGCTTTTATCCAGGTTTCCCCCAATAATGACTGACTTGCTTTTTCCTCCGTTCATCAAACCGCCATATGTCTGAACCGATAACTCACCCTTCATCTTCCCTTCGCGGTGACATTGCGCACACTTTTTGTTAAGCAATGGCTGAACGACATCTTCAAAGAGCCTGGCTTCCTCAACGCTTACAGGCTTATTTGCAACTCCCTCACTGATAATATTTAAAGACAAATAATTCACCCCATGTGTAAGGAGGCCGCCAAGATGACCCGTATAACTCACAACTAATAAGAGAAACAGGCATATCACCGTGTAGTGCCGGCGATATGCTGAAACTATTTTATTTAATGGTGCGGTTGTTACTAAAAATAATAATCCGGATATACCTGCCAGGATAATTCCTCCAACTTTATGATTAGCAAGAATTTGAGCATCATAATTGCCCCCTAGAGACAAAAGATACCCAAATAGGCATGCAAGTGTGGCCGATACAAAGCCAAGCAAAAGGGTGAGTGAAACGGCAGTTTTAAGTTCCTTGTATTTTTTGAAATACGAGAGAAATTCAAAAATTACGGCCAGCAACAAAAATCCAATCGGCAGGTGAACAATCACCGGATGCAGGTGTCCAAGGAAGGTTGGTATATCCAGGACCATGATCTATACCCGTGTTAACTTAATCGGGGGTGTCTGATTGGCATTCCACTGGCAGATATACAGATTCTTATCGTCATCGACACAAACATCGTGGCAATGCTGGAAAAGCTGACCAGGTGCCTGCAAAGTCTGTAGCAGCGCATTGTTTTTATAAACTGGGGCATTACCTCCGGGGTTTGAAACCACTTTATTATCCTTGTCAAGGATGGTTACAAAACCGCTGGCACCGCCAATCATCTTCCCGTCCTGATCTTTCGACCAGCATACACCGGCATAGAGATGGTTATCATTTAATACAGGGCGACACACGTACATACCCGGGGTATCGATACGATGGAGGAATTTGCCATCCAGCGTAAACACCTTGAAACAATTTTCTTCTCTTGAGGTGACGATAAGGGTTGGATTCATCGTATCCCTTGAGTCAATTGCGACACCGTGAGCACAGTGGAAATTGAGGTCCGGATTACTATTGTTATGACCACCAAAATGGCGGATATATTCTCCTTTGCTGTTGTAATGTATAACATAATCGGAGCCATACCCATCGGCAACGTAAATATCTCCGTTAGGGGCAATGGCGGTTTCTGTCGGCATAAATTTTTCAGTATCCTTATAAATTCCGATTGTCCTCGGGTGACCGATCGTAAAAATAATACGACCTGTTAGATCGGTCTTGACAACTTGTCCTGCCTGGGGTGTCCAATTGCCTGATCTGTCCTGGTACCAGCCACAATCGACGATAAATAAGAACTCATCACCTCCTTCTTTGGAAAGTGATAAACCATGCCCACCCGGCCAGGCGGTTCCCCAGTAATCCAGAAGTTTACCCGATTTGTCAAAAATCAGGATGTTATTGTGGACATTGTCACCCAGCATTATAAGCCTTCCCTTACTGTCCTGCACCATTTCGTGACAATTGAAAACCGGATTACTGTTGATGCTGATCTTTGCCCAACCTTTATCCACCTTGTACCTGAACTCACCGTGTCCTATAAGTTCGTCTGCGGCTGCCGGGTTTCCGGGCAGAATTGAAAAAGCTGCACTTGGAGCTGCCATAGCAACGGCCGATGCAACGGCTGAATTTCTAAGAAAGTCTCGTCTTGAAGTCATATTTTTAATGGTTAATTGTTTAATTCTTAATAGTTTAATTTTAGTTGGACCCGCTTCGGGGTTCCAGTCTCTCATGTTCGTTTGGAGCCTACGGTTGCGCCGGAGGTCACCAATATTTAAGTTCCCTGGACTTGCGTGCTATAATTATCCGGAAAATGTTAAATGCATAATCGTGGACACCAACCTTTACACGGAATAACAACTAACACAGTAATGCTGAAAGGGTTTAATAACTTTCCTGTAATTTCAAAATTTGTTTGCCAATTATGTCAGGATATCTCTCACAACATTTCCCTGAACATCGGTCAAACGGAAACGCCTCCCCTGAAATTTAAAGGTGAGCCGTTCGTGATCAATACCCATGATATGCATTAAAGTTGCCTGAAAATCATGCACATGCACAGGATTTTTAACAACATTATAGCTGAAATCATCAGTTTCGCCATAACTGATGCCTGGTTTTACGCCTGCGCCTGCCATCCACATCGTGAAGCAGCGGGGGTGATGATCGCGGCCATAATCATTTGGCTGCAACTTCCCCTGTGAATAAACTGTCCTTCCGAATTCTCCACCCCAGATAACAAGTGTATCTTCGAGAAGACCTCTTCTTTTAAGATCTTTGATCAGGGCGGCTGTTGGCTGATCGGTATCTTTGCATTGTTTTTTTATTCCTGCAGGTAGTCCTCCGTGATGGTCCCATCCCTGATGATAGAGCTGAACAAACTTCACATCTTTCTCCAACAGCTTGCGCGCTAAAATGCAATTTGCTGCATAAGTTCCGGGATCGCGACTGTCGGGACCATAAAGGTCAAAAACCTCTGATGGTTCACCTGTGGTATCCATAACCTCAGGAACAGAGGTCTGCATCCGGTAGGCCATTTCATACTGTGTAATACGCGCCTGCACTTCCGGATCGCCATACGGTTCATTCTGTAGTTTATTTAATTTCGACAAATACCCGAGCATCTCCTTGCGATCCTCACCATCATATCCCTGGGGATTATCGAGGAACAAAACGGGATCTTTGCCGGCACGGAACTGGACGCCCTGGTGTTCAGAAGGGAGAAAGCCATTTCCCCACAACCTCGCGTACAATGGTTGATCTTTGACCGCATTTTTTGAAACCAGTACAATGAAAGAAGGAAGATTCTTATTGTCGGTTCCCAAACCGTAGCTAATCCATGAACCGATAGAAGGCCGGCCAGGCAGCTGTGTCCCGGTTTGAAAAAAGGTAATTGCAGGATCGTGATTAATCGCTTCTGAATGAATTGATTTAATGATGCACAGGTCATCCACAACCTGGGCTGTATGAGGAAGTAATTCAGATATCCAGGTTTGCGTCTCTCCGTGCTGACTGAATTTATACACAGAAGGGGCAATCGGCAAAATGCTCTGGTTGGCACTCATGCTCGTCAGCCGCTGACCTTGCCTGACAGAATCGGGCAAAGGCTGCCCAAACATATTGGTTAGTTTTGGTTTGTAATCGAAAGTCTCAAACTGGGAAGGTCCACCGCTCATAAACAGATAAACAACCCTTTTTGCCTTTGGTGCAAAATGCGGGATTGCACGAAGAATTTCTTCTTCAAGAGTAGCAGCAGGTGCTTCATGGCCGTTTGCCCCTGTGACTTTGCCAAAAACACTATTCCCAAACAGAGAGCCCAGAGCAATCGCACCAAGACCCAACGAAGTCTTGGTCAAAAAGTTACGCCGGTCAAGACTTTGGTTCATCCGTTTAAATTCAGGTGACTTAAGCATAAATAAGCCTTTATTAATATCGTCCATATTCTATCGTTTTGTTAAGGCGGCATCGGAATTCAGAATCACGCTGGCTACAACTGCATTTGCAGCAACCTGTGCAGGATCGAGATTTTTATCCACTTGATATTGTCCGGCAGATATCCAACCCTTAAATTTTTTTGAATCCCTCCGGAATTTGTCAAGCTCAGTAATTTGAAGACTTTTCAGTAAATCAAGCTCGGTCTTTACCGGAGTTATTCCTGTCAATTTGCGGTAAACCTCAACGATTCCCGTTTCGGTATTGCTCGCTCTGGTGATCTGTTCCCCCAACACTTTAGCGGCTTCAACAAAAGTCGGATCGTTGAGTGTAACTAACGCCTGAAGGGGTGTATTTGTTTTTTGTCTGCGTACCACGCAATAACTCCGCGAGGTGGCATCAAAAGTCGCCAGAGTAGGATTGGGAACTGACCGTTTGATCACAACATACAAGCTTCTCCTGTAAACGTCATCTCCGGCATCTGCTTTATAGGTTGTATTGTTAATTTCCCATAATCCGTCAGGTTGGTATGGCTTTATGCTTTTACCTCCGATTTTCAGATTCAGCAAGCCACATGCCATCAAAGCGTTGTCGCGGATCATTTCAGCGGACATACGCACTGCCGGGCCATGTGACAATAACCTGTTCTCAGGATCCGTCGCTATTATAGCCGGAGTCGTTTTGGAATCCTGCCGATAGCTGGCTGACATTGCAATCAACTTGCACAACTTTTTAGTATCCCAGCCCGATTCTCTGAAAGTTACAGCGAGCCAATCGAGTAATTCCGGATGACTAGGCATCTCGCCCTGGTTCCCAAAATCCTCGGAGGTCTTGACAAGCCCAGTTCCAAAGAAATTCTGCCACACCCGATTAACAGCTACCCTTGCTGTAAGTGGGTGATCCGGATCGGTAAGCCACAGCGCTAATCCATATCTGTTTCGAGGCAATTCTTTGGGGAATGGTAATATCGATTCGGGAGTATTGGGGAATACTTCATCCCCAAAAGCATCATAATTACCTCGTTTCAGAATATAGGTTTTTCCTGGCTTTGGCATATCCTGCATAACACTTAACTCAGGAATAATCGAAATTGAATCGACAAGAGAAGTACGAAATTGTCTCAGTACCTCCTGATCGGCCAGCATAACGGGATCAATAACAGACTGGTAATAATTGTTCAATATAGCTAATTCAGCTCCGGACAACTGTTCCGGCTGCTTTACCGCTACTGATGCCCAGGATGAT
>CAIOOC010000728.1 GCA_903859795.1 uncultured Bacteroidia bacterium | reverse complement strand
TTGCAAAAATTACAATAAAGTAGTAAAAAGCACGCTGAAAGAGTTACTTGCTGAGATGGGACATAAAAAGATCAAAGTAAATATTGCCGAAATTGAAAGTGCAAATATGATCGGATCCGGTATTGCCGCTCTTTCTTAATTTACTATAACATAATCTGTTAAAAGGGAAGCATATTTTAATGCTTCCCTTATTTTTTAGTAAAATCGATTACCTTTGTCCCCCTTATGATCGATTTCTTTTACCAGTACGGTTTATTCGGGCTTTTCCTTTCCGGATTTCTTTCGGGCCCAATCGTCCCATTTAATTCGGAAGCGGTTCTCTCATTAATGATCTTTTCAGGATTCGATCCAAAGAGTTCTCTGATAGTGGCAACTGCAGGAAATACACTCGGAGGAATTTCCATTTATTACCTGGGATACCTGGGGAAGATGGAATGGATCGAGAAATACGCAAAGGTAAAACCTGAAAAGATTCACGCCATCCTTCCCAAGTTAAAAAAGTATGGATCACTGGCTGCCACCCTATCCTTTGTTCCTGTTATTGGCGACGTTATAATCCTTGCTTTGGGATTCTTCCGCACCTCCCCATTCTTTACCCTGTTTTTCATGACAATCGGGAAAATAGCCCGCTATATTGCAGTGATTGGCCTGATGAAAATGGTGATGTAAACCAACATTCCGTGAAATTGTTAATTTTGATTTCAAATCTGTTTTATGAGAATTGTTATACAGCGTGTATCGGAAGCTTCGGTAACCATTGACGGAGCATTTAAATCTTCTATTCAGCAAGGTCTGCTGGTTCTGGCAGGTTTCGAGAGTGACGATTCACAGGAGGACATCGATTGGACCATAAAAAAAATTCTTCAGCTCAGGATATTTAACGACACTCTTGGCGTAATGAACCTATCTGTCAAAGATATCGATGGTGAGATTCTTGCTGTAAGCCAGTTTACGCTTCACGCCAAAACGAAGAAAGGCAATCGCCCTTCTTACATCAATGCTGCTCCACCTGAAATTGCAATCCCGCTCTATAACCGCTTTGTTGACAGCTTATCTCAAAACTTGGGAAAGCCGGTCGGAACAGGAGAATTTGGCGCCATGATGATGGTCAAGCTCATAAACGACGGACCGGTTACAATAATTATTGATTCCAAAAATAAAGATTTATGAACGAAGATATTACCATCAGGAAGGCGCAGTCCGCCGTACATGATTGGATCTCAAAGTATGGCGTCCGCTACTTCAGCGAGTTAACCAATATGGCAATCCTGACAGAGGAGGTTGGTGAAGTTGCACGGCTTGTTGCACGCAAATATGGAGATCAGTCCTTCAAACAGGGGGAACCCGCTGATGACCTTGGCGATGAACTGGCCGATGTCCTTTGGGTTCTTATCTGCCTGGCGAACCAGACCGGCGTAGACCTGACCGATGCATTCCGTAAAAATATCGAGAAGAAAACCCTGCGCGACGAGCTTCGGCATTTAAACAATGATAAGCTATTAAGTTAAATACAAATAAGTTAATCCATATTTTGGGATGAAAATGCTTTGGGAAACTACAAATCAGGATTTTGAGGAGCTTGATGTTGAACTGGCTGTCAGCAAAATTATTCAAAGTTCGAAAGATTTAAAAATTCAGAAATACCTCAAACTGGCACTCTCGTGCATCGATTTGACCACCCTTAATTCTACAGATAATGCGGTTCATGGTGAAAAGTTGGCTTTAAAAGTTTCTCGCTTTTCTGAAAGTTTTCCCGGATTACCAAATGTCGCAGCAATCTGTGTCTATCCGACGATCGTTGAATCGGTCAAAAAATCACTTTCAGCGTCCGGGGTTAAGCTGGCCTCTGTATCGGGGGGATTTCCTTCATCGCAAACTTTTTTGGATGTTAAAGTGTTGGAAACCATTATGGCAGTGGGCAAAGGTGCAGATGAAATAGATATCGTCCTAAATTTAGGCGAATTTCTTTTCGAAGAGTATTCCAAAGCATTCAAAGAAATTTACACCCTAAAGGGAGCTTGTGAGAACGCCCGAATAAAAGTGATTCTGGAAACCGGTGCCTTAAAAAGCTATTCAAAAATCTGGAAAGCTTCCATGTTGGCGATGGAGGCAGGAGCTGATTTTATAAAAACCTCTACCGGTAAACTGGAGCCCGCTGCAACACCGGAAGCCGCCTGGGTGATGTGTCGTGCCATCAAAAGCTATTATGAAAAAACAGATATCAAGGTCGGATTTAAGGCGGCGGGTGGAATCGTTGAAACTGCCGATGCACTTGTATATATTGGGATTGTGAAAGACGTGCTTGGGCCAGAGTGGCTGAATAACACCCTGTTTCGCTTGGGAGCGAGCCGCCTGGCAAACAACCTTCTTACTTCTCTCTTTGAGGAAAAAGTAATCTATTTTTAACGATTAACTGACCCGTGAAGAGATGTAATTGACATAATTGATCAGTGCACTTTTTACTTCTGAATCGGGATAGGAGGATAAAAGATCAATTGACTTTTGAACATATTCGAGCATTACAACTTCAGCATATTTGAAGCCACCTTTCAACTCAACAAAATCACTCACCTCCCTGATATCAGCAGTCGATTTAGTCCGCTTCCTTACTATTTTAAGGATTCGGGATTTATCTTTACTGTCTGATTGGCTTAGTGCATGAATTAACGGGAGAGTAATTTTCTTCTCATGTAAATCATTGCCGGTAGGTTTTCCGACGAGATTCGATTTTTGGTAATCAAAAAGGTCGTCCTTAATTTGAAAAGCCATACCCGCATACTCACCAAAAAGCCTCATCCGTTCAATTATTTCAACATCAGTAGTTACCGAACAGGTCCCGACTGCTGCACTTGTTGCGAGTAATGAGGCTGTTTTTTTCCTTATAATCTCAAAATAAACCTCTTCGGTAATATCAAGTTTGCGCGCCTTTTCAATCTGAAGAATTTCCCCTTCGCTCATGTCCTTCACCGCTGTGCTGATATGACCCAGTATATCGTAATCTTTATGGTCAATCGACCAGAGTAATCCTTTGGCTAAAATGAAATCTCCGACAAGAACAGCAATCTTATTCTTCCAGACTGCATTTACTGAAAAAAATCCACGCCTCTGGTAACTATCGTCAACAACATCATCATGAACAAGTGTCGCGGTATGCAATAATTCAATCGTCAGTGCAGCATGGTAAGTACGTTCATTGAATACCCCATTCAATTTGGCAGTCAGAAATACAAGCATCGGCCGCATCTGCTTCCCTTTACGACGCAGGATATAATTGATAATATTACTCAAAAGCGGCAAATCACTCTTTGTCGCTTTTTGAAAATAAGGCTCAAAGTCTTTCAGCTCCTCACGAATTGGGGCTATGATCTGGTCTTTGGATGACATGCTTTAATAATTGTATGCTTTCTCTTTTCTTTAACCGGCCAAAGGTAAGCATTAATTTTAGTTGAACGTGATGATGGTTTTGTCGGCTTTTATATTCAATTTTACGTAGTTTTGACTTTGTCTAAATCTTTATATACTATGAACCGATTGTTTCTCCTTGATGCTTATGCA
>CAIOOC010000727.1 GCA_903859795.1 uncultured Bacteroidia bacterium | reverse complement strand
ATAGTGTAAACATAATTCAAATTTGCATATAATATTTTGAGTATTTGTCATTTTGCGATTATAATCTAATTTTGACGAGTTAAATTTCATGCTTAATGTTTTTAGACTATGCCTGAAAAGGACCCAATTTATAGTCTTGATCTCGTGTTTAATGGATCTCCTTCGCAATTTGTGATGAAAACGATGGAAGAAATAGACCAGCAGATGGGTGGCATTGCTGACAACCCTCACAGACATAACTACTATACAATAATCTGGCCACTAACGGCAACCGGCAAACACGTGATTGACTTCAGGGAATACCCCATTCTTCCGAATCATATATTTTTTGTCAGTCCGGGTCAGGTACACCAGATCATCACCGATCCCAAACCCACAGGTTATGTCATCCTTTTTACAGCTGAATTCCTCGAGAAGAACAGTATTCGTAACGATTTCATTTCCAATCTAAGATTATTCCAAAAAAGCGATGAAACACCACCACTGATTCTTTCGTCTGAGATGGAGTTGATTCTGAAACCATTTGCAGAGCAGATCCTCCTGGCATTTTGGTCTCAGAAAGAGCTGTACATGGAAACTATCGGGGCTTACCTGAAATTGTTTCTGATTGATTGTAACAGAAAATGTACCTCAAATCCGGACACTAATACCCAAAACATTGAAGTTGGTAAGACGATTGTGAAAAATTTCAAATCAATCGTTGAAAAGCAATTTACGGAGTGGCATCAGGTAAAAAAATATGCCGAAGCATTGAATGTTACTCCCAATTATCTTAACGAAGTTATAAAAGCTTCGATCGATATCTCAGCCAAGGATTTTATTCAGGACCGAATTATCCTGGAGGCCAAGCGAATGGCAATTTTTACAACCAAAAGCAGCAAGGAAATTGGGTTCGACCTCGGCTTTGAAGATCCTTCACATTTCAGCAAGTTTTTTAAGACAAATTCGGGTCAATCGCTTCTCGATTTCAAAGAGAGTATTTCGAACTAGATCAATCCGGGATTTCAAATTTCTGTTTTTAGTGATTTCCCTTCATTTATACCATAGATCCCGTAATTTTTCCATTTTCCGCACCTGATCTCCACTCTATCTTTGTACCATTATAAATAACAAAAAACAACAAGAAAAATGGAAGAGCTGGTAAAAACAAAATGGGGTATTGATCCAACGCATAGTGAAGTAGGATTTAAGGTGAAACATCTTATGATTACCAATGTTAAAGGGATATTCAAAGAATTTGATGCAAGTATTTACACAACGGGCGAAGATTTCATGACTTCCGAAATTGATTTCTGGATGAATCCCGCTTCAGTTGATACGGGGGTAGCTGACCGCGACGCACACTTAAAAAGTCCCGATTTCTTTGATGTCGAAAATTTTAAGGAGATCCATTTCACAGGAAATACCTATGAGAAGGTTGATGATGACGGAAGCTACGAACTTTATGGAGAACTAACCATAAAGGATGTCACGAAACAAATTAAACTTGATGTTGAATTTGGAGGTGTGATGAAAGACCCATGGGGTAATGAAAAGGCAGGCTTTTCAATTAACGGAAGGATCAACAGGAAGGATTTTGGTCTCACCTGGAATGCAGCATTAGAAACGGGTGGGGTTCTTGTTGGTGAAGAGATAAAAATAAGCTGTGAAATTCAATTGGTAAAACAGTCATGACAAATACAATTCTTCACAAAGCGAATACCCGGGGGAATGCAAACCATGGCTGGCTAAATAGCCGGCATACGTTTAGCTTTGCCAACTATTACAATCCGGAAAGGATGCATTTTGGGGCTTTGAGGGTTCTGAATGATGACACGGTAGAGGCAGGAATGGGTTTTGGAACCCATCCGCATGACAATATGGAGATTATATCTATTCCTCTGGTAGGTGATCTGGAACACAAGGACAGCATGGGAAATGTCTCGGTGATCAAACATGGGGATATTCAGGTTATGAGTGCAGGAACCGGAATATTTCACAGCGAATACAATAAGAATAAGGATCAGCCAGTTAAATTCTTACAAATCTGGGTTTTCCCAAATAAGAAGAATGTGACTCCAAGGTATGACCAGATTATGTTAAATCTTGACGATCGCCATAATAAGTTGCAACAAATCCTCTCTCCAAATCCGAATGACGACGGTGTCTGGATCCATCAGAATGCATGGTTCCACCTGGGGAAATTCGATCAGGGATTTAATGCAGGCTATTCGATCAAGTCTAAAGGTAACGGAGTTTATGCCTTTATTTTAAGCGGTGAAGTGACGATTAATAACCAGCCTTTAAATTCTCGCGACGGCCTTGGAATTTGGGATGTTGAACAGTTATCTATTCATGCCGATACTGATGCTGATATTTTATTGATGGAGGTACCGATGACGGTTTAATATAGTCCGAGCCCGACTTTTTGAGGAGAAATAGTCCGGGTCCGACTTGTTAAGGTCATGAAGAAGTCGGGCCCGGACTTCCTTGGAACTGCAAATTGATCTGTATCTTTGAAAAACAAATAAACCTCCAATGAGAAAGATCTTAAGACAAGGGTTTTCATTTATACTTCCAATTATTGTTCTGATTCTTGTCCCCATTTACATAGAGAAAGATCTAACGATTAAATGCCTGCCATTCTTTTGGGCAGGCATTCTAATTATGTGTGCGGGATTAGTTCTTATGGTCAAGACTATTTCGTCGATAATCAGAATTGGCGATGGAACCTTAGCCCCCTGGAGCCCGACAAAAAAACTGGTAAAAACAGGTCTCTATGCCTATGTCAGGAATCCAATGATCCTGGGTGTTCTGACTGTCCTGATTGGAGAATCTATCGCTGTTTCGTCGGAGAATATTTTTATTTGGGCCTGCATATTCTTCATTGTCAACAATATATTCTTTTTTGTATATGAAGAGCCCAATCTTCAGAAAAAATTTGGAGATGAATATTGGGAGTACAAAAAGAATGTCCCAAGGTGGGCACCACGTTTAAAAGGATGGGGACGTGAATAAAAAAAACCGGCAGTATGCATTAAGGATTATACCTTTTGCAAACTGCCGGATATCAAATTAGCCCAATAGTCGTATAGGCTGAAGGCTTTTAGGTTTGTAAATAAAATGAATCTCAATCCACCTAAATGGCTAAAAGTCTTTAGCCTGAAACCTATCTCTTAGTTTTTCCGTAAACCGGGCCGTATGTGTCACAGGCGCGATAGTCAGATCCCTCTTTGTCCATACCAAATGCACTCCAGACTGCGGGGCGGAATACTTTCTCATCGGCTACGTTATGCATTGAAACAGGGATACGGAGCATTGAAGCCAAAGAGATCAGATCGGCGCCGATATGTCCGTAGCTTATTGCGCCATGGTTAGCTCCCCAGTTAGCCATTACACTGTAGACGTCGGCAAAAGCGCCCTTACCTGTCAATCGTGGAGCAAACCAGGTAGTAGGCCAGGTTGGATTGGTACGGGCATCAAGAACCTTATGAACATCGGCAGGCAAAGTTGCAGTCCATCCTTCAGCAATCTGAATCACCGGACCAATTCCTTTGATCAGGTTAACCCTACTCATTGTCACTGGCATCTCCCCATCGGTGTTAAAATGTGATGAGAAACCTCCTCCGCGGAAATAACCAAGGTCAGCAGCTGGCCAGTCGGTGGCATCAAGACAGGCCTGTGCTTCGGCTTCTGAAATCTCCCAGAATGGCTTCATCGCCGGTTGACCACCCTTTTGTTGTTTAGCCGTTGCATCCAGCGTAGTGGATCCTGAGTTGATCAGGTGTATAATTCCATTGGCCGCAGTGCCTGTAAGCTTTTTACCGGTTACCCGTTCAACAGCCTCAGGACTCCAATAAGTTCTGACATCTGAGAATATCTGTGCCGTATTTGTCAGCAAATGTCCGAATAACATCGAAATACCGTTTAAACAGTCGTTCTCAGTAGCCATCACAAATGCTTCGCGAATTCCATTCCAATCGAAGGAAGAATTCAGAATCGCTTCCATAAAGTCGCCGTTTGGCAGGTGATCGGTCCATTGACGTTGCCCCTGGAATCCACCGGCTATAGCATTATGACCCAGGGCTTCCTCTCCGAAACCTAACTCCGCAAGACGTGGATTTCCGATCATCAGGTCACGCGCAATCAGGGTCATTTTAACAACCATCTCCCACTCCCAGGTTTTACGCTCTGCTGATAAATGTTTTTCAGGTTTGTTTGGGTCTTCACCCTCTTTACAATTTATTTTAACCCAGGCGAGAGCCTTTTCAAATTCTGCATGATCGTAGATTCCCCGCTCTGCACGACGTGAAATTTCAGACATATCGACAACTTCAGTACGAATTCCCAGGTAATCAAGGAGGAACTCCTGGTCAACATACGATCCTGCAATCCCCATCGACATCCCACCCAGAGAGAGGTAAGATTTATTTTTCATTTGCGCCACTGCAAGTCCGGCCTTGGCAAACTGCAATAATTTCCCCTTAACATCGTCAGGAATAGATGTATCTCTCGAATCCTGAACTTCATGACCATAAATACTAAATGCAGGTAACCCTTTTTGTGCATACCCTGCCAATGCTGCTGCCAGGTAGACAGCACCAGGGCGCTCGGTTCCGTTAAATCCCCAGATTGCCTTGGGAATTAATGGATCAGTATCCATAACTTCGGTGCCGTAGCACCAGCAAGGGGTGACAGTCAGAGAAACACCAACGCCGGCACGCGAAAACTGATCAGCACACATGGCTGCTTCTGCAACGCCACCAATGGTGCGTTCTGCAATTACACACTCTACTTTCTGTCCGTCAGGGAAACGGAGGTTGTCGGAAATAAGCTGAGCTGCCGCCTTTGCCATATTCATAGTTTGAATCTCGAGTGATTCTCTAACCCCCTGAAGACGGCCGTCAATCACTGGACGGATACCAATTTTGGGCATCTCTCCGATAAGTCGGTTAATCATTTTAACTGATTTTTT
>CAIOOC010000726.1 GCA_903859795.1 uncultured Bacteroidia bacterium | reverse complement strand
ATGTGTTTTGCACCGGGATGGGAATTTCAGTATTCTCTTCACCTGACATGAAAAAGTGGAAGAAAGAAGAACCTGTTTTTGCTCAGGTTCCGCAATGGGCTGTCGAAGCAATCCCAACTTTTAAAGGGCACATATGGGCTCCGGACATTAGCTATTTTAACGGACAATACTATTTGTACTACTCTGTTTCAGCTTTTGGAAAGAATACCTCATGCATCGGTTTAGTTACCAACAAAACTCTTAACCCATCCGACCCCGAATTTAAGTGGATCGATCACGGGAAAATAATACAGTCTGTGCCGGGTGAGACCAACTGGAATGCTATTGATCCAAATTTTATCCTTGATGAAACCGGAACTCCGTATTTATGTTTCGGCTCATTCTGGGATGGATTGAAACTTGTACAACTTTCACCCGATGCAATGAGTGTTGCTGAAGATATTCATCATATTCCGACCATAGCCTCCCGAAAGTCTGATCCGAATAGTGTCAATCCACCGGCGATTGACAATAATCCGGTTGATGCGGGCGGAAATGCTATCGAGGCTCCTTTTGTTTTCAGGAAAGGGAATTACTATTATCTGTTTGCTTCTATAGACTATTGTTGCAAAGGGGTTAACAGCAGCTACAAAATGATTGTTGGTCGCGCTGCAAAACTGACCGGACCATACACTGATCTATCCGGGAAAGCGATGGCCAAGGGAGGTGGGACAATTCTGCTTCAGGGAGATTCAGATTGGTATGGGGTAGGACATAATGCTGTAGTAAATTTTGATGGATCAGATTATCTGATTTTTCATGGTTATGATGCCCATGACAACGGCAAGCCGAAGCTAAATATTAGAAAACTGAATTGGAATAAAGATGGGTGGCCTGTAATTGACCAAAATTATTCAATAAAATAATTTTAAAAATATGATAACTAAATATAAAATCAGAATTGCATTATGTTTAATTCTGACAGGAGGACTGATTCTGTCAGCATTTATTGCAGAGTCTCAGAATGCCAGGATAAAAATTGATATCGACCGTAAAATTGGAGATGTTGATAAAAACCTTTTTGGGAATTTCGTGGAGCACCTTGGACGTTGTGTCTATGGTGGAATTTATGAGGAAGGTTCCACGCTTTCGGATGAAAATGGGGTTCGCCTTGATGTCCTGGATGCGGTCAAGGACCTGAATGTTTCGATTACACGTTATCCCGGTGGAAATTTTGTATCAAACTACCATTGGAAAGATGGAATTGGCCCAAAGGACCAACGCCCTCCCCGCATGGAACTGGCCTGGGAACGTCTGGAGACAAATCGTTTCGGAACCGATGAATTTGTAAACTACGCCCGCAGGATGAATACTGAGCCATATTTCTCGGTGAATATGGGCACCGGTTCAATTGAAGAGGCACAGCAATGGGTAGAATATTGTAATGTAAAAGGGGGGCCTTATTACGCAGAACTGAGAAAAAAGAATGGCTTTTCCGAACCATACAACATTAAATACTGGAGTCTTGGAAATGAGATGGATGGTTTCTGGCAGATGGGGCACCTGAATGCCGAAGATTACAGCAAAAAAGCGCTTGAAGCAGCTAAATTGATGAGACTTACCTCTCCCGACATTAAACTTATTGCAGCCGGGTCTTCAAACTATCGCCCGGAGGCTGATCCAAATGAATGGAATGCTAAAATTCTTCATGAGCTGCGAGATGTTATTGACTACCTTGCATTACATATGTATGTAGGGAACCCTGATGACAATTATTATAATTTTGTTTCAACACCGCGGGTTCTCGAGGAGAGGACACGTGTAGTGAAAGGTATGATCGACCGTGAAATGCAGAATGCAAAGCGGGGAAATCGACCGCCAATTTACATTGCCTGGGATGAGTACAACATCTGGTACCGGGCACGCGCCGAAAAAAGTATGGCCGGAACCAGAGCGCTGGAAGAGCATTATAACCTCGAGGACGCATTGGTAATTTCTGGTTTTCTGAATGCATTTATACGCAATGCCGATATCGTGAAGATGGCCAATATGGCTCAGTTGGTTAATGTTATTGCCCCGATATTCACCAATGACAAGGGGATGTTCAAACAAACCATCTATTATCCGATGCAGTTGTTTGCCAAAAACATGCATGGTACCGCCCTCAATTTGCAGGTTGATTGTGAAACCTACAACACGGAAAAGTTCTTTATTGGCTTAGGTGAATCAACCACCCAGCAGAAAAATGTCCCATTTCTGGATGTATCGGCAACCTGCAATAACAACGAACTAACTCTTTGCGTTGTTAACCGAAACAAAGAGAAGGCGATTCCCACTGATTTAATTTCACAGGAAGGGTTGTTTAATGGTGATTTTGAAGTCTATGAAGTAAATGGCCCAGATATTAAAGCCGGGAATGACTTTGGAAAAACCGTAGTTGAAACGATCAAAAAACCTTCGATAAAAGTTAAGAAAACTAATAAAATATCGTATAGTTTTGCACCACATTCAATTACGATGATAAAAGGATCTATAGAAAAATTATAGTTTATAGTTGTAATTTTAGCTCGTGATAAAACATCATTCCAATCATGTACAAATGAAAAAAATTCTTTCTTTTCAAATTGTTATTCTTGCTATTGGTTTACAAGTCTTTTCAATAGCCTGCACCCAACAAGAGGTTGTTCAGGGACCAGGTACGGTTACCAAAAAAGTTTTCGGCAAACTGCCCGACTCATCTGTTGCAGATATTTATACATTAATCAATCATTCCGGAATTACACTAAAAGTTACTAATTACGGCGGACGAATTACCTCATTGATCGTTCCTGATAAAAACGGGAAATCAGACGATATCGTCCTTGGATTTGACAGCCTTTCAGGATATCTGGCTGCCAATCCCTATTTTGGAGCTATTGTTGGAAGGTATGGTAACCGGATTGCCAAGGGAAAGTTTGAAATTGACGGGAATAAATATACGCTGGCACAGAATAACGGTGTGAATCAGTTGCACGGTGGGATAAAAGGATTTGATAAAGTGATTTGGAAGGCCGAAGATTTCAAATCGGAGAAATCGGTTGGAGTTAAACTGAGTTATTTGAGCCATGATGGTGAAGAGGGATATCCCGGCAATTTGAGTGCTGTGGTTTCTTACACCTTGACTGATGATAATCAGTTGATTTTTGATTACAGTGCAACCTCTGATAAGGCAACTCCGATTAATCTGACCCAACATAGCTATTTCAACCTGGCAGGGAAAGGGGACAATAAATCCCATGATGTGATGATTTCAGCCTCGAAATATACTGTAGTTGACAGTACACTGATCCCAACAGGTGAATTACGTGATGTAAAAGGGACTCCCTTTGATTTTACAGTTGCCAAACCGATCGGAAAAGATCTTGTAGCGACAGGGGGGAATCCAATTGGATATGATCACAATTATGTGCTCGACACCAAAGGGATTAAAGATCTGGCAGTACGAGTTGTTGAACCGCTAAGCGGCCGTATTATGGAGGTGTACACAGATCAGCCTGGGGTGCAGTTCTATACGGGGAATTTCCTGGATGGAACCATAACGGGTAAATATGGAATTGTCTATAATCAACATTCCGGATTCTGTTTCGAGACCCAGCATTTTCCCGATTCTCCCAATCAGCCGACCTTTCCTTCAACCATTCTTAAACCCGGGGAAACTTATCATACCACAACGATTTATAAGTTTTCTGCAAAATAGAGTTCACCACAGATAACACAGATTGACACAGATCAAACTGATTATAAATTTTTCTGCAATGAAATTATTTACCTTGCTTGTCGTTTTATTTTTTGTCTCAGATAGGATATTTTCACAAATTCCCGCATTAAAACTTTCAAGTCCTGATGGGAAAATTGGGTTACAGGTTAAACTTCTACATGATGGTGCTCCGGTTTATTCAATTGATTTTAATGGGAATCAGATTTTAGGAGAATCGTCTCTGGGAATAAAACTGACAGACACGGATTTTACAAAAGGCCTGCAGGTTGATTCGGTATCTGAATTAAGGTCAGTAAGTGACAAATACCAGCTTATATCCGGGAAACGAAAAGATTGCTCCTATAATGGCAACGAAAGAACGATCCGGTTCGTTAATTCGAAACGGCAGTCAATTGAAATCATTTTCAGGCTGTCGAATGATGGGGTAGCGCTTCGATATTTGCTTCCTGAAAAATCAGAAGTTGTAAAAAAAATAGTTGAGGAAAATACGTCGTTCCACTTTACACTTGGAACAACGATTTATATGAGTCCATGCCCCGATGTCTATATGGGTTGGTGCAATTCCCAGCCATCCTACGAAGATTACTATTTTCAGGGTGAGGATATCGGTAAACCGTCACCCAATACTGCGGGATGGGTATTCCCGGCACTTTTTAAAAAAGATAATACATGGATAATGTTAACTGAAACAGGTTTGGATGGAACATATTGTGGTGCCCGTCTTCAGCAACAATCGGCAAACGGGATTTATAAAATCGGGTTTCCCCAGGAGGGGGAGAGGACCTCTCCACTCGCTCCCCTTTTCCCTGAATCCAAAACTCCGTGGTTAACGCCATGGCGAATTATTGCAATCAGTGATGGTCTTAAAACCTTGATGGAGTCAACCCTCGAAACTGATCTTGCAATTCCTGCCAAAGACTCGGACTATTCATTTGTAAAACCGGGAAGAGCCTCATGGAGCTGGATCATGAAAAAAGATGAGTCAATAACCTTTCCGATTCAAAAAGAGTACATCGATTGGGCCGCTTCCATGAAGTGGGAGTACTGCCTTATTGATGTTGACTGGGATACAACCATTGGCTATGAAAAAATCAAGGAGCTGGCCGATTATGCTGCGGGGAAGGGAGTTGGTTTGCTTCTCTGGTACAATTCGGCCGGAAGCTGGAATACGGTCCGTTACCATCCCAAGGATCATTTACTTTTTAATCTGAACAGGGAAGCGGAATTTAAGCGGATCAGCGAAATGGGAATTAAAGGGATAAAGGTTGATTTCTTTGGTGGTGATGGTCAGTCGATGATGAAGTATTACAATGACATCTTACAGGATGCCCTGAAATATAAATTAATGGTGAACTTTCATGGTGCAACGTATCCAAAAGGGTGGCAGCGAACCTATCCTAATTTAGTAACAATGGAGGCCGTGAGGGGATTTGAGAATGTAACGTTTGATCAGGAGTGGGCCGATCT
>CAIOOC010000725.1 GCA_903859795.1 uncultured Bacteroidia bacterium | reverse complement strand
ATTGAAGCTGTAACCTATGCCAATTATGGCAGACAAAAACACCTGAGTACCTATGTGGGCGATTGGGATGATCCTGTAATTGCCGTTCATTCGTATTCCCAAAATGCAGGAATCCTCCTCGGAAATGAATCACCGGGGGTTCTGAAAAGGACCGCCTACAATACCGAATTTAATAATGCGGATATCGGCCTTACCCATAAAGGGGAGAATTATCCGTTCCGGAAATATATCAAAAACGGTGAAAGCTGGTGCTCGCCGCAGGTTTTTATAATTCCCTATGCAAATTCATCTGATCCGTGGAAGATCATGAATACTGCGCTTACCGATTTCACACGACGCCATATGGGTCTTCGAATCAATGAAATACGGAAACGGCCTACTGTCATGTATAACAACTATGTTCCGTTTGATGACCATTTCAACGATACACTGCTTGTCAACTTGACCAGAATAGCCGGCCAGTGCGGTATTAAACAATTTGAGATCGACTGTGGATGGCATACTACTGAACCAAATGCTGGAAAAGCGGTCTCATGGATTTCAAATACGGGTGACTGGATTCCGGATAAAACAAAATTCCCAAATGGGTTAAAGCCTGTTTTTGATGAAATCAGGAAAAACGGAATGGAACCCGGATTATGGATCAGTGTCGGATCTGCGGCAACCAGGTCACGGGTGTTCCAGGATCATCCGGAATGGGCAGTACGAAATGAGAAGGGAGAACCTGTAAACCGTCATTTCCCTGCTGACTTTGATTTGAACACGATGTGCTTTGGCACGCAATGGACCGGATATATCAAAAACAAGATTCTGAGCCTGGTTAAAGAGGTTGGACTGGGCTTTGTAAAGCTCGACCTTACTGTGGCAACAAGTGCCTATGTGACCGATTTTAAACAATCGGGCTGCAGTGCCAAAGATCATCCGTTTCACAAGGACCGCGAGGAGTCCCTGATTGTAATCTATGAGCAGCTTTTCAGATTATTTGATGAATTACACGCTGAGGCTCCGAATCTTTATATCGATTGTACTTTCGAAACGGCCGGTAAACTGCAACTTATCGATTATGCTTTTTGTCAGCATGCGGAAGGAAACTGGCTAACAAACATTGGGGAACCGTTCCCAACGGGGGCATTCAGAATCCGTAATTTAACCTGGTGGAAATCACCCACAATCCCTGCAACATCATTGATTATTGGAAACCTGCAGATGAACAGTCCTGAGTTTATCCAGGAACTGAAAACCCTGATCGGTTCATTTCCCATTGTGCTGGGGGATCTGCGGATACTCCCGGCAGAAAAAAAAGGTGAAATAAGGCAATGGACAAACTGGATCTCAGCGATGCAGAAAAAGTATAATTATGATCTCTTCCGCCAGGATCTGCCAAGCTTCGGAGAGCCAACCGAAGGATCATGGGATGCATGGTCAAGAATCAATACCGATACCAAAGAGGGTGGAATCGTGGGAATCTTCCGGCAGGGGTCGCTCGATAACCAGCGCACAGTTTCTGTTCCGGGACTCGGGAAAAATAACCGGTATCTTGTGAAACTGGCACCTTTGGGTGATAAAGTTGCAGAAATGACTGGCAATGAACT
Organism: uncultured Bacteroidia bacterium; assembly: GCA_903859795.1. GTDB lineage: Bacteria > Bacteroidota > Bacteroidia > Bacteroidales > Prolixibacteraceae > JAAFHB01. The sequence goes on along the minus strand of CAIOOC010000725.1, from coordinate 1,226 downwards.
GGAAGAGAAGGGATTCAAAGTCAGAATGACAAAAAAATATGACAGCCAATTATTTGAGATAGAGCTGGTCAGCCAATAATTGGAATGTTCTTAAACATAATAGGTATCTTATTTCTCTGTGAAACACTGTCCTTACTCAGCTTAACTCTGTGGTAAAAATAGTTACACAAAGAACCAAAGAGTTATAAGGTAATCATTTAATCGTCTAATATTTCTGTAATCATGAACTCAAAAGAGCGTTTTATTACAGCTTTAATGGGAGGAATACCTGACAGAGTCCCGATATGGGAATACCTCTTTAGTCTTAAACTTCAGAAAGAGGTGATGGGGTATAACACTCCGCTTTACGATGGTATGACGACAGCAAAAATGGCTGCCATCCTTGGACTGGATGTAGTCTGGGCTCCCATAAACGGTTTTTGCGGGATTGAGGATGCACCTCATGCGTTGAATGAAATTTACGTAGACGAATGGGGCGTGAAATACCGCAAGAATGGCTGGCCGATTATGGCTCAGCTCGATACCCCGATCAAAAGTCGCGAAGACTGGGAAAAATTCAAGTTACCCCAGACGAACATTCCCGGCAGACTTAAAATCCTGAAAGAGGCGATTAAAGCCAACGATTCTGAATTAGCCATAGTTGCGGGACTCTTAGGTCCGTTTACAATGCTTTCGTGGTACCTGATGGATTTCGAAACCTTATCTTTCAGCCTGTTCCTTGATCCTGACCTGGTCCATGAACTGACCGGAGCTTATGTCGACTGGGCGCTGGAAGCCGGGCAACTGGCTTTTGCAACCGGCGGAGTTGATGCTTTTCATATCTCCGACGACTGGGGAGGTACAGGTGGATTGCTGATCTCTCCCGATCATTTCAGGGAATTCTTCCTGGAGCCGTTTCGCAAACTGGTTACCGGTTTAAAAACTTTTGGTGTCCCGGTGATCATGCATAACGACGGAAATATATGGGATATGCTGGATGATCTTGTAAATACCGGAATTGATGCATACCACCCGGTCGAAAAGGCGGCGACCATGGATCTTAAATCGGTTAAACAAAAATATCTGGGGAGGTTGTGTCCGATCGGGAATGTCAATAACAAAACCACGATGGTCGCCGGAACCCCTAATGATGTTGCCAGGGAAACACAAGAGTGTCTTCAGATTGGAATGCCCGGAGGTGGCTATATTCTTTCAACCGATCACAGTCTGCATGATGACATCCCGTT
>CAIOOC010000724.1 GCA_903859795.1 uncultured Bacteroidia bacterium | reverse complement strand
TGTCTGATAAATAATTTGTTGGTTTCACGAAAAGGTAACCTTATCTCGCTTTCAACCTTGTATTGCATAATTGCACACCGGTTAGAACTACCAATACATCCTATAGGAATCGGACAATATCTCATTCTGGGCTACTATGGTCCTCAGATTTCGAGGGAAGTTTATGGTGCCGATGCTGATCCTTATTTATTCTATATCAATATGGAGCACAAAGGAGCTATAATTGGCGCAAAAGAGCTTGAATATGTACTTCATGAGAACAAGGAGAATCCCCAATTAGCGACACCACTGAGCCAGGGAACCCTAATCAAAAGACTTTTGCGTGACTTAAGACAATGCTATCAAATAAATGGAGTCGGGGATAAAATTATGATAACCAATAAATTACTTGAAAAATTAAGAAAATATTAATTAAAAAGGAGAAACAGGAATTAATCCAATTTCTCCTTTCACACAGCCTAAAGTAATACGCTGTACAGGGCTTTCCACTATTCAATCAGCTAAGCAGTTATTACTTTTGCTGAGACTTTCTGAAAGAATTTCCAAGCCGATCAAGACCCTCTGAGCAAGTGCGGTCTGGCAGATAGGCTTCGATGAGCACAAGTTTGTCTTTATCGTTGTTCGCGGTTTTAAATGCCTGTTCCAATTCCTCTTCGTTGGTCACCCTGATCCCGGTAACAAAGGAACTATCTCCAAACACTTCGGGTAGTTTTGAGTAATTCCACATTTGGATATCGTTATACATTCCATCTTTGTGGAGTCGTCTTTCGATCAGATAACCATCGTTGTTAATGATTATGATAAGAGCAGGGCACCGTTCCCTGATTAGGGATGAGACCTCCTGGGCGGTCATCTGAAAAGCTCCATCACCTGAAAGGACAACCGGTCGCTTTTCAGGTCGTGCCATTGCAACGCCCAAAGCAGCCGGAGTACAGAATCCGATTGAACAATAATAGGCCTGGACAATGAAATTCTCTGCCTCTTCAATATGAAATTCAGGGGTTGCACAGAAAGCGTCGCCCGGTTCAGATAGAAGTATCATATTGTCGTCAAGATAATAATTCAAACATGCATAAAGGCGCGATGCTGTCAACATGCAGGAAGGCTCAGGAACGAAAGGTTGAAGGGGTTGATAAGATACGGCCGGATGGGACGCCAGGTAAGAACGGGGCTGAACGGCCAGGGTTAATTCCCGGATGAAATCTCTGAGCTGTACCTGATGGTAAAAATGGCTGCCGATACGTACCTGACCACCTCCAACAGTAATCATACGCCGATTATCGAGGTTGATACTGAATAAACCTGTATCCATATCTGTCATCCAGGCTCCCAGCGATAGCAGACAGTCGGAACTCTCTACCTGGTTACGAACTGTCTCTTTACTCCAACCACCCTGGTAGATGCCGGTAAACTGAGGGTGAAGCTCCGGTATTACAGATTTGCTGCTGAGCATTGTTGCAAAAGGAATTTCGCTAGCCTCAATCAGCTGCAGCGCTTCGTTCCCGATCCCGAATCTTAAAAGTTCAACACCTGCGAGTATCATTGGATTGGTCGACTGGTTGATTAACAAAACTGCTTCCCTGACACTTTCTGTCAGGCTATCCTGATTAGAGATTAGCGGCGGGGCAGTAAATAATACGCCAGGGGCATGACAAGGAGCGTTTGTAATATCTGCCGGGAGTTCAAGATACGCTGGTAACTTTTGGGCAATGCAATTCCGGATAACGCGGTCAATCTCCTCAGGTGCAGTATCGGGATCGACTAAAAGAGCTGCATCGACAGTTATTTTTTTGAAAATGTCAAACTGCAGGTAATAATTGGAGACCAGATGATGGACCATGACCCCCGCTTCCCTTCGCCGGGCCGGTGGTGCCCCATTAATGACTATCATTGGAACATGTTCAGCATAGGCTCCTGCTACTGCATTAATAATGCTAAACCCTCCAACTCCGTAAGTTACGACTGCAGCGCCAATGCCGTTCAGGCGTGCATATCCGTCAGCTGCGTAACCGGCATTTAGCTCGTTGCAGGTGCCTACCCAATTAATAGGACTTTCCATAACTTCATCAAGGAAATCCAGATTATAATCTCCGGGAACCCCGAAAAGGTGCTTAATACCAATCTCCTGCAAACGATGGAGAAGGTAACGCGAAACAGTGTACTGTTCATTCATAATTTATTGTTTTATTTTAAGGCACCATGATAAAGGTTCCTGTAGGTTACTATTTCAATATATTAATACTTCATCTCTATTCAGCAGGAGAATCTATTACTTCCTGAAAAAAAACCATTCATTAAAAATTCAGTTATCTATCCAAAGTTAGTTTTTAAGTCTAAATATTTTCGAAGTAATGACCATATTTTTTTATTATTTTATCAGCATCCCGCTTTCACTAAGCAATTC
>CAIOOC010000723.1 GCA_903859795.1 uncultured Bacteroidia bacterium | reverse complement strand
ATTCCAGGCTTGAGTCTCGATAATTATATGGAGACATTAAATGAAGCCATGAAGTTGGGTATTCAACATATATCTGCCTATTCGTTAATTATTGAGAAAAATACATTTTTTTATAAATTATATAAAACAAACCGGCTCAAAGAAGCGCCTGATGATGATGTAGTTGCCCAGTTTAATGCAACTATTGATACGTTGGCTGCAAATGGTTTCTCTCATTATGAAGTTAGCAGTTTTGCTTTGGAAGGGTTCCAGTCCAGGCACAATTCATCCTATTGGGAGGGAAAGAAATATCTTGGGGTGGGTCCTTCAGCTCATAGTTTTAACGGTATTTCAAGACAATGGAATGTAAGTAGTATAAGAACCTATATTCTCAATATGGTGAGTGGTCAGGATTACTTTGAAGTTGAGATTTTATCTGAAGCAGACAGATACAATGAATATCTTCTGGTGGGACTACGAACTGCAAAAGGAATCTCAAAGAATTATATTTCTGAACAGTTTAATAGAAAAATCTCTGATTATTTTCTCAAAGAACTTTCAAAGCTAAATAGCGAAAATTTTATATCGATTGTGGATGAACGAGTTGCATTAACGCGTAAGGGTATTTTTGTTTCTGATCTGATTATACGGAGTCTTTTTTTCAATTAGGATGAATTTTATCCCTTAAGTGTAAAACTGAATATGCATCCTTCCCCAGGAGTGTTTTGGCTTGAAACCATAACCTCTCCTCCAAGTTTTTCGATAATTCGTTTTGTTATCGAGAGACCAAGTCCATGCCCTTCAACACTCTTTTTACCCAATCTTTCAAAATCAATAAACAATTTGCTTACTGATTCGGCGGGAAGTCCGTTTCCATTATCCTGGATACTGAAGCGAAAGTCACCGGATTCCAGTCTTTCACTTCCCAAAACGATTCTGGGTGGATTGCCTCCATATTTTATGGCATTGCTGATCAGATTTACCCAGACCTCCTCGAGCCACTGCGAATTCCCCAGGATACGTGGCCAATAGTCGGGAAATTCATAGGATGCTTTTCTCTCCAGGCATTGTCTGGAAAGTCGATCAACTGCCTCATTAACTACTAATTGCATATCGATTACCTCCAGCTTAATGTCTTCTTTACGTATTCTCGACAACAACAGGAGTTCGTCAACGATTTTGAGCATTTTTAAACCTTGTTCATGTAGCATATCCAAAAGTTCAAATGCCTGATCCTGCCTTTGATTCTCAATGTCTTCTTTAATAAACTCAGTTAATCCGATTACTCCGCTTATCGGATTCTTAAGATCGTGAGCAACTGTTCGCGCATAGGCATCAAGATCTCCTATCAATCTTTCCTTCTCTTGAATTTCATTCCTTAATAAGGTATTTGATTCAAAGGCAATATCAAGAGCTCTTTTCCTAAGGGAGATGTCATGTAACAGGAAAATCCTGCCGATCAATTGGTTTTTGGAATTGGTAACAGGGCTGTACTTCACCTCAAAGCTTTTAGAACCGTCGTTTGTCCGGATTGTTGTCTCGGTCAGAAATTCCTGATCAGACGAATGTTCCGGTCTTTCGGTTATAAACAGACTGCTGAATCGTTTAAAATGATTGCCGATAAGAACATCCCTTTCAGCATTAATAATTTTGCCAAAGGCCAGATTTACATCGACAATCCGGTCTAGCATATCAACCACAATAACTCCGTCGGATAAATTATTGATTGTCTGCCGGCGCGCAACAGGCAGAACATCAAACATCCGTTGAAAATATATTCCTACTGCCGAGAGTATGCCCGAAAAAATAAGTATAATCGGTGTGAGATCCGCTTTGATATCGAGCAGCTTAAAAACATAAATAATGCTTGTTACTAACGGTAAGACCGAGGCAACGATCAAATAAATTAATTGAATCTTATAAATTTTATAAAACCGGAAGGTACCTGTAAGCAGGATAATTATTGCTGTGAGCAGGACCATATACTCATAAAACATAAAAGGCCAGAACCACTTACCGTAAATGTATTCACTTTCATTAGTTAACGAGTAATAATTGACTTTTTCCCAGATAAGGTGGTGATACGAATTTGTGAAAACAAGCAATACCGTCAATGCCGGAATGAGCAATAATAGCCCAATCACTTGAGGTTTGATATATTTCTCAGCCTGGGTATAGGCAAGGGTAAAAAGGAGGAAGAAGATGGTAGTGGTAGAAGACCCGATGTATCCGATCTGTGAACAGAGAATTTTTAACGGTAAACTTGTTGCTGCATGTTCAAAACCATCTGTCAATGCCCAAATTGATGCTGAAAATTCGAAGAGTATAAGAAAAATTACCCCTTCCGTCTTTTTTTTCTTCCATAACGAAATAACCAAACCTAAAGCGAACAGTCCTGACAACAAACGAACGAAGAAGAGAAGAGTAAATTCGAAAATCATGATTAAGATTAAATTAACCTGTTTATAAGAAAACTCTTAAGGATGTTACTTTAAATCGTGAAAATTTGCACTGAGAAATTCAGAACAGATTCCTAATTTTTTCATGAACCAATTGTGAATCAGGATTGAGCGGAACGACCAGCAAGGGTTTTAAATAGATGATTTTCTTTTCTTTTTTGAATTTCTCAATGCCGCCACCAGTGATATTTAGCATAATAGTAGCATCTAAATCCACTTTCTCCTGATGAACTGCCTGTATTAGTGATGCAACAGCAACTGCAGCAGCGGGTTCCACGTCATTCCCTTCGGTTTTGGCGAACAATAGTGAAGCAATTTCAGCCTCCTGGTTGGTCACGGTAAAAACGTCGCCGCCTACATCTTTCATGGCATCATATAATCCTCCTTTGATACTGTATGATGGTTTTCTGTTGGATAGGACTTTAGCACTAATTTCTTCAATCTGTTTCCTGGCCTCTTCATCATTCATCGGGAGAATATCGCGAGAATCTGCATCCCAAGCCTCTTTAATCGGTATGAAGGGGATATTCTGAGAAACCATGAGCTTCATTTTCGTAGATCCAAAACGGCCGTCTTCCAGAAATCGCATGTTTGCTTCCCATGCAGCAATAGCTCCTGTTCCACTACCGATAGCCTGGAAATAATAATCTGGAATTCGGCCTATTGTTGTAACAGCAGATAAAACTGTTGCCCCCATTCCATCACGACGGGCAACATTTTTTGATCCCCCTTCCGGATAAAATCCTTTGATCTGACAGGCCAGATTGGATAAATGTATGGCATCAAAATAATCACCTCCACTTTCGGCAGCAATCAGTTTAACGCATGGATCGATTTCATGTTCAAACCATAACGCATTTAAATTATCTTCAGGAACGCAGATTAAAAGGGGTATTTTATTTTCGGAGCAAACCTTTGCAAATGCGCGTGCAGTATTTCCAGCTGAGGCTACTACCATAACTCCCTGAGGATTCTCGTTGATACGGGCGCAAACGGTGTATGCCTCGCACTCTTTAAAGGTTCCGGTTTCCATCAGAGCTCCCTTTTCAGGCCAGTAACCATTAAATGTAATATAAAGATTCTTCAACCCTAATTCAGTTCCAAGACCAGCACTTTTAAATGTAACCGGCGCGCCTGAACCTATCAGGGTTTTGCTTACAGGTAGCCATGAGGAGAATTTGTATAGCCCCGGAAGTGAATCATCAATAACCAATTGCCTGTCATCATAAATTGCACGGATCAGCGCCAATCCATCGTTGTTGGGACATGATAGTTCCCAGTTCTTATCTTCAAAATTTTCTCCGCAGCAAAGTGATCGAAGGTGATATTTTGTTTTGGCAAAACCTGACATAGTTATGATTTTAAGGTTTCAAAGTTAATTTTTTTGAGGGGGAAACCAAATGGATTTTTTAACCGGGGAACCTTAAATATTATATACTTCTGCTCTTCGGAATCTCCCAAATATTAAT
>CAIOOC010000722.1 GCA_903859795.1 uncultured Bacteroidia bacterium | reverse complement strand
TTGTCATGTATCCCTTCCAAAAGCTTGTCCCGATAATAGTGCCAATTGCAAATTTTCGGGTGTAATTGAAATGTAACTAAAATGTAATCAAATACTAACACTATTTTTCAAAAATTTAATGTGTTGAAATTGCTTATGGCATGCATTATCCATGGAGTAATGTTTGAACAAAGGATAACATATTAAAATTTTGATATATGAAGATTCATAAAACCACATTACGAATAATTACTATTTTATTGATATCCATTATTTTCGGTACGATACAGCTCCATGCTTCGAATCCGGAATTTACGGATACAGCTCTCAAACCTCATGATTTAAAGATTCTTACCTGGAATATTTATATGCTGCCTTTATGTTCCAGGCTGCACGGGAATTGTAAAAGGGCAGAAGTGATTGCACGGGAAATAACACATTACAACTATGATATTATTGTATTTGAAGAAGCGTTCGACTTCAGGGCCAGAAAGATTCTTCGTAATCAGTTAAGGGGAGATTTCCCTTTTATGTATGGTCCAGCCAATGAAACATCATTTTCATTCAGGATAAATAGTGGTATATGGATTCTCAGCAAGGTTCCTCTCCGCCAGTTGGAGCAGATAGAGTTTAGAAATCGGTTTGGCGTTGATGCTATTGCACGAAAAGGGGCAGTTTTGTTTGAGGGTGAATGGCAGGGTCAACCCTTTCAATTACTCGGAACCCATCTTCAAAATGACAGTCCTGACAATGTCCGCCATGGACAATGCCAGGAGATATCGGATAAACTTTTGAGAAAGTATGCCAGGGCAGATGTACCCCAGATCGTCTGCGGAGATTTTAATACCGAATTTGATGATAAAGTTAACTATTGTGATATGCTGAGAATTCTTGATGCTGAAAACGGAAGTTTACAAGGATCCTTACAGGCTTCCTTCGACGAGGTTGACAATAAGCTTGCCCAAAAGAAAAACGGGAAAAGACAATTAATTGATTATGTATTGATTCGTAATAACAAGGCAATCAAGGCTATCGAGAGGAAAGTAACAGCCATAAAAAACCGGGTACAGGACATTTATTCTGACCTTTCTGATCATTACGGGATTGAGGCTATTATTCGTTTCAAAAATCACCCGGCAGATGTGTTGACGTTGTTACACTAATTTATGACTTCCCCAAAAACTAATTTGACCAGAAGAGACTGGATCAAAAAATCGGGTCTGGCTGGCGTCGGATTGTTGTTTTTGAACAATTTCCTTAATGCCAGTCGTTTGAAAAAGTCTCTTTTCAATCCGGAGTTTAGTAATGCTGATTTTGGATCCGACTTTAAATGGGGAGTTGCATCTGCTTCATATCAGACTGAAGGGGCATGGAATGTTGATGGCAAAAGCGAGTCAAACTGGGACCATTTTTCTCATATTCAGGGCAAAATCGAACGTGGCGAAAATGCAGAGATTGCCACCGACTTTTATCACAGGTATTCTGAAGACATCGAGTTGATAAAAAAAATGAATTTCGGGGTGTTCCGATTCTCCATCTCATGGTCACGTATTTTGCCGAACGGAACAGGTGAAGTGAATCGTAAGGGACTGGACTTTTATCATGAGGTGATAGATAAATGTCTATCGGAAAACATAGAACCATGGGTGATGATCTATCACTGGGATATGCCTCAGGTGTTAGAGGCTCAGGGAGGATGGGCAAACCGTAAGATTATTGAATGGTTTTCAGAGTTTGTAGAAGTTGTAACACATGAATTTGGGGACAAGGTAAAAAACTGGATGGTTATTAATGAACAGCTTTCATATACCGGCATGGGTTATATGCAGGGACGTTTTGCTCCAGGGCGAAAGAATCTAAAGGCATTCATGAGATCTGTCCACTATTCTGTTTTATGCAATGCTGAAGGGGGGAGGATTATCCGTAAAAATGTTTCAGATGCAAATATCGGGACTGCTTTTATAACCAGCTGGATTGAACCAGTTGATCAGCAGAAGAAAAATATTGAAGCTGCAAAAAGACTCGATGCTCTGATGAACAGGCTCTTTATTGAACCAACATTGGGACTTGGATATCCTGAAGATACACTTCCAATATTAAAGAAGATGCGAAATTTGTTCGAGCCTGGTGACGAGGATCGAATGGCCTTTGATTTTGATTTTACAGGCATTCAATATTATTTCAGGACAATTGCCAAAAAGTCGATAATCCCGGGAGTTCGTGCGAACCAGGTACCGGCATCAAAACGTGGTGTACCTGCAAATGAGCTCGATGTGGAGATTTATCCTGATGGGTTGTATAATATACTTAAACAATTCAGCAAATATAAAGGGATAAAAAACATAATTATAACAGAAAATGGGACTTGTGTCGTCGATAAGCTCGAAAACGGGGCAGTTCACGATCAGGCACGCATCGAATATTTTAAGGATCATCTGGCAGCACTGCTAAAGGCGAAAAATGAAGGGGTAAAAGTAAATGGTTATCTTGTATGGTCTCTGACTGATAATTTCGAATGGGATAAAGGATTTCGAACACGGTTTGGACTTGTTCATGTTGATTTTAACTCACTTAAAAGAACAATCAAGGACTCAGGTTTATGGTTTAAAGCTTTTTTAAAATAATAAAAGCGAATTAAAATGTATTTGGTCTCTAAAAGTGACATTGAATTAATTACTTTTATTGAAACGACTTTTAGTTAATCTTAAAACCATAGGATAACCATGCTACGTCAAAAAATCAAACTCTTCACCTTAATTCTTATCTCCTTTGGATTTGCAGGTCTTAATGCTCAGGACAAGCCTTCTGTGACAGACATTGATAGTAATG
>CAIOOC010000721.1 GCA_903859795.1 uncultured Bacteroidia bacterium | reverse complement strand
GATGTGTTGTTAATGGTCCGGGCGAAATGGGGGACGTCGACTACGGATTTGTCGGTGCAGGAAAAGGGAAAATCAATTTATATAAAGGTCAGAAATTGATAAAACGTCATGTTGATACGGAAAATGCGGTAGAAGAACTCAAAAAACTGATTAAGGAGAATGGAGAATGGAAAGAACCAAATTAAAATTTAACGGCGCTAAATATTTATCGCCGTTAAATTTTAAAAGAAATCACTATCGCTACTCCGCGTCTCCTTATCTTTCATTACCTTAGAGCAATCCAGGTCCATTCGGAATCCTTCGGGTGCTTCAAACCGGGTCTGCTGTGAATATCCGAGGGTACGATCCCGATAAAGTTTATTCATAAAGTAACCATAAACAGGCAATGCCATATTCGCTCCCTGACCCATTGTCAATCCTTCGAAATGTATAGCACGCAAATCGCCGCCGGTCCAAACACCTGTAACTAATTCAGGCGTGATACCCATAAACCATCCATCTGACTGATTCTGGGTTGTGCCGGTTTTCCCTGCTATATCTGCAGTCAGATTACCATAGATTAACCCCTCCCGTCTTAGTCGCTGGCTTGTTCCTTCATTGACAACTCCTTCCATCAGATTCAGCATCAGATAGGCTGTTTTTGGATCAATGGCGTCGTGATGATCAGGCGAAAAGCGGGCCAGGATATTCCCATTTTTATCCTCAATACGCGTCACAAATATTGGTTTGGTATAAACCCCATGATTTGCAAATGTACCATATGCCCCAACCATCTCATAGATACTGACATCCGAAGTGCCAAGGAACATCGATGGAACAGCATCAATGGGGCTTGTGATTCCCATCTTTCGCATCATATTTGCCATCGACTCCGGATTAAATTGCTTCATCACCCAACCCGATACCTGGTTTACCGAATTGGCCAGTCCCCATTTCAAAGTGACCATTTGTCCGTCATAATCGGTATTTCCCGAATTCTTGGCTGTCCATGTCGTTCCATCTGCCAAATAAAATGTCTGTTCGGCATTTGGAACCATGGTACAGGGGGAATATCCATTCTGCATAGCCAGCGTATAAAGGAAAGGCTTTACTGTCGAACCGACCTGCCGTTTCCCCAGTTTAACCATGTCGTACATGAAATATTTGTAATTTGGTCCGCCTACCCAGGCTTTTACATGGCCTGTTTTAGTCTCCATGGTCATCATTGCAGAACGGAGGAAACCAAGAGTATATTTTACCGAGTCCAGCGGGGTCATTGTGGTATCAATCTCACCACGCCAACTGAATACAGTCATCTCTGCAGGTTTTTTAAATTCCCTGAGAATTTCCTGCTGGTTCATCCCCTGACTCTTAAGTTGCCTGTAATGCTCACTCTGCTTGACAGCAATATTTAGCAGATTATGAGCTTCATCATCCGACATTGCATTTGGGAAAGGCGGATTCCTTAATCCTCTAATTCGTTGATTAAATACCGGTTGGATTTCGACACTCAGATGTTGCCTGATCGCGTATTCAGCGTATTTCTGCATCCTGATATCTATTGTCGAATAGATCTTCAATCCGTCAGAATGAATGTTATAGGGTGTTCCATCGGGTTTTGGATTCTTGTTGCACCAACCATATAACGGATTGGTGGCCCATTCAATTGAGTCCTCCCGAAACTGCTGGTTTTGCCAGGCCCCATATCTCGAACGGTCAGGTTTCTGAGCCATTAAAGTTGTCCTAAGGTATTCCGTAAAATAGATTCCCGGACTAGTTTTAAAATCCTCTTTGTGATAGTTAAGGCTTAATGGTCTTGCCTTTAATTCATTATATTGTGCTTTTGAAATTGATCCATATTTTCGGACCTGATCGAGAACTACATTTCTGCGTTGCCTCACTAATTCAGGACGCCTGACAGGGTTAAAAAGTGACGGATTTTTAGCCATTCCAATCAGCATGGCGCCTTGTTCAAGAGTAAGACGATCAGGCGTTGTTCCGAAATAAATCTGAGCAGCTGACTTAATCCCTACAGCCAGATTCAGAAAGTCGAACTTATTGAGATACATGGTAAGGATCTCCTCCTTTGTAAAGTTCCGTTCAAGTTTAACTGCTATCACCCATTCCCTGAATTTGCGGAATGCAAGGTTAATTTTCCGATCCATCTCCTCGCGCGGAAATAGCATCTTTGCCAATTGCTGACTTATTGTACTTCCTCCTCCTGAACTTTCATTTCCAGTTACAACACCTTTGGCGACTCTGAGTAAACCCCTTATATCTATCCCGGAATGGTGGTAAAACCGCTCATCTTCAGTAGCGATGAGAGCTGTGATTACATTTTGGCTGATCTGCTCATAAGGAACATATGTTCTGTTTTCTTTGTAGAAAAATTTACGGATGACCACACTATCGCACGAATAGACTTCAGATGCAAGCGAAGTTTCAATATTCTCAAGTTCAGTAAATGATGGCATAAAACCGAGTTTGCCATTGGCAACCAGGCTAAATAATATGATTATCAACAATATGCCTATCCCAAAGAGACTCCAGAAGATTTTAATGTACTTCCTTAACGCTTGTTCTTTACCAGTCATATACGGATTTATTTGAATTCTACAAACTTACATGAAAAACTTAAAAAAATAACCGGCTGTAAACCGGTTATTCTATTTTATTTTGTATTGGGCTGAATTATAATTGATTGTCAACACCCGCCAGTAACCCGGCTCAATTAATATTAAATTCTATTGTTGTGGAATTAGCGTTATTGGAACTGTCGACACAATTGACTTTAAAATTGTAAACACCTGTGGTTACTATCGTAGTGGCAGTATTTGCAG
>CAIOOC010000720.1 GCA_903859795.1 uncultured Bacteroidia bacterium | reverse complement strand
TCAGTAGTAGCATCATAAGTGAACCAACCAATTTGAGCAGTAGCGTAATAAATTAAAACGATGTCTTCATTTTCCCATTGCCAAACACCGTTGTTTAATAACTCAACGTCAGCAAGTTGTGAACTGAAATATCCTGCTGTAGTAATTACTGCTAAATCATCTGTGGTAACAATCCCGACGATGTTAGGGAAAAGGTTAAATTCCCTTTTAATCGATGTAATCATTTAATTATCTCCTTATAATTTATCTGGTTTTATGTTTACTGATTGCATCTTCATGTAGTTTAGTCAAAGGGAAGAAAAAAAGTGTGTCATCGACCACGGGTTGGGCATATAATAATCCCAAAAACGGAGGATTTGAATATCGCTCAGGCTATTCGCAGACCTCAGGACCGGGATTGGTTTATATTCAGGGCGGAACTTTTACGATGGGGCGTGTTGAACAAGATGTAATGTTCGAGAACAATAATACCCCGCGCAGGGTAACAGTTGCCTCATTTTACATGGATGAAACAGAGGTGCGAAATGTTGACTGGCGTGAATACCTCTATTGGTTGCAGCGGATATATCCAAACGACAGGGAAATTTACAAAGCAGCGTTGCCCGATACGCTTGTATGGCGCAGTGAGCTTTCCTATAATGAACCATATCTTGAAAATTATCTTCGTCATGCTGCCTATTCAGAATATCCTGTTGTCGGGGTTAATTGGGTGCAGGTTGACAAATACTGCAGTTGGAGAACTGACAGGGCGAATGAGCAAATTTTGATTGAAAACCAAAAACTTGAGCCGGATCTTGCACAAACCGGAGATAAAGTCTTTACAACCGATGGATATCTCTACGGAGTTTATGAAGGTGTTGAAGGTAAAAAACCGCTTAAAAATCTGAGTAAGGACGCAGGCAATCGCCGTGTTAATATGTCGGATGGCTATATTAAACCACGCTACAGACTTCCTACAGAAGCAGAATGGGAATATGCTGCTCTTGGGCTTTCAGGAAATACAGAAGATGAAGTTGTTCTTGAGCGACGTATTTATCCATGGAACGGAAATCAGATCCGCAATAGCAGCAAGAAACACCGGGGTGAAATGCTCGCAAATAATGTCAGGGGGCGTGGTGACTATATGGGTGTAGCGGGTTACCTTAATGACGGATATGAAATAACTGCTCCGGTGCAATCTTTTCAACCCAACGATTACGGGCTCTACTGTATGGCAGGAAATGTAAATGAGTGGGTTCAGGATGTCTATCGTCCTACTTCTTTTGCTGTAGTAAATGAATTTCAACCTCTTAGAGGAAACGTTTATACAAATTTCCGTCATGGATCGGATGGTAAGATGATTAAAAATAAATATGGAGAACTCGTAAAAGATACTGTTGCAAACTATACCAATTTTAAGGATGGGGATGCACAATCGGTCGTAACGGAATCTGATGATTGGAAAAATAACTCTGAAGCAGTGACAACCGGCCAGATGTATGGTACCGGATCCGGCAATTTCATTTCCAGAATATCTGATCATACACGTGTATACAAAGGTGGAAGCTGGAAGGATAGAACCTACTGGTTAAGCCCGGGAGCACGCCGATATATGGATGAAAGAAAATCCACCAATGATATTGGCTTCCGGTGCGCAATGACTCATCTTGGAGATTCAAATACGAAATCCAAATAAAAAATTTAATCCGAAATCATAAAAAACCTCATCCTAAAAATGGGGTTTTTTAATTTATGTCGACGTTATGTCCATTGAGGAATTATATCAGATTTTTTCAAAATACCCTGTTGTATCTACCGACAGTCGGCATATTGAACCTAATGCCCTTTTCTTTGCCTTAAAGGGAGATAATTTCAATGGTAATCGTTACGCCTCAATTGCATTGGAAACAGGAGCTTCCTATGCAGTTATCGATGACGCAGACTACGACTTAGGCAAAGGCTATATCCTTGTCGATGACGTACTTACTACTCTGCAGCAGTTGGCCAGTTTCCACCGTCTTAAATTAGCTTTACCTGTTATTGCAATTACAGGAACCAACGGTAAAACCACTACAAAAGAGCTTATAACATCCGTTTTATCAAAAAAATTTACCGTCACTGCTACAAAGGGGAATCTGAATAATCATATTGGTGTGCCCCTTACACTGTTGTCAATGAATGAGAAAACAGAAATTGGGGTTGTCGAAATGGGCGCAAATCACCCTGGCGAAATTGCCGCCTTATGCAATATTGCAGAACCTGATTTCGGATTGATAACCAATGTTGGCAAGGCCCATCTTGAAGGGTTTGGCTCATTCGAAGGGGTGAAAAAAACCAAGGCAGAACTCTACCGGTTTATTGAACACAAAAGGGGAAAGATCTTTATCAATTCAGCGAATAACCAGTTAAAGGAGATGGCCGGAAGTGTCGAAACTATAGGTTATAGAACCGGTCGTGAAGGCTATGGCATCGAAGGAGAAGTTGTAAATAGCTCACCATTTCTGGCTTTTAAAGCGAAGTTTCCCAAAGGCTGGCTAGATCGGAAGAGCGTCGTGTAG
>CAIOOC010000719.1 GCA_903859795.1 uncultured Bacteroidia bacterium | reverse complement strand
GTCTTTTCTCACCTGAATGTCAGTCATGGACTCTCTCAGAATCAGATTAATTGTATCTGCCGAGATTCCAAAGGATTTATATGGTTTGGTACCAATGCCGGACTAAACCGGTTTGACGGGATTAATTTTGAAGTATTTAACCACGAGAAGAGAGGGAACAGATCTCTTGTCAACAACACCATAAATGCAATAACCGAAGATAAAAACGGTGATCTATGGATCGGAACTGCAAACGGAGTTTCTATTCTGGATGGAATTACTTATCAAATCAAATATTCAAACTACCCGTCGGTGGCGCGAAACAATTGCGGTGACATATTCTTTGTCAATGCATTAACATTAGACAGTCAGGGACACGTTTGGATCGCAACCAATAATGGATGTTTTGTCAATGACATAAAAAAACATACCACTGAACATATTCTGGCAGACAGTACCGAATGTAATTCTCCTTTTAACGGGATTACCTCTTTAGCTGAGGATCTTAGCGGCCAGATGTGGATGAGCACTGAAAACGGTTATATTCAGCATTATAATTCTCATACCAGATTGTACGAGAAGTTTAAAATCCCCGATTATACAGCCAGCTCCACGAGTGCGCAAGCCCGGTTATTTATCGACAAAGACAATGATCTTTGGGTTGGAGACCTTTTTGGTTTGAATTTATTCAACATCAGTGAGAAAAAGTGGGATGTCCGATTTCAAAATCTGTGCAGAAACACGCCAGGATTAAGGAGGATTGGAGCAGTTTCGCAGGATGCCGAGGGGTTAATCTGGATCGCATCAGATGGCGACGGAGTATTCCGCATAGATAAACAAACCTGTAAAATCAAAAACATCCGGAATAAACCATTCGATGATCAGAGCCTTTCGTCGAATGGAATTTCAAAGGTGCTTTGCGATAGTGAGGGAATTGTTTGGCTGGGAACTACAAAGAAGGGGGTAAGTTTTTACAGAAAAAACATTCATCAATTCAGGATTTACAAAAATGTCTCGGGTGACGACAACAGCCTTGGGAATAATGATGTTAACGCTGTCGTTGAAGATTCTTCGGGCAATATCCTGATTGGAACAGATGGAGGTGGATTGAACTATCTTGACAGGAAAACGCAGAAGATAACACGGATCGAATTCAACAATAGGATTAAGAATTCATTGAGCAGTAATATTATTGTTTCTTTATACAGAGATCATGTTGGCAGTATATGGATTGGAACCTATTTCGGCGGACTGAACAGATGGGACCCTTTAACAGGGAAGTTTACCGTTTATAAAAACAACCCCAGGGATTCTACTTCCATTTCGGATGACCGGATCTATGGAATATCGGAAGATGAAACGAATCACCTCTGGGTTGGTACATTAGGAGCTGGCCTCAACCGTTTTGACCCAAAAAAATCCACGGCTATCGATAAAGCAACTTGTCAAATCGTTTTCTTCTGCGTCATCGGAATGCTTAGGTTTAATCTGCAAACAATGCAATGCCTGGTCCGAAGTGTCATAAT
>CAIOOC010000718.1 GCA_903859795.1 uncultured Bacteroidia bacterium | reverse complement strand
CTTTCCTAATCGTAAAAGTCCCTGGGCTCCAATTGCAGCTGCAGAACTATCGACAGGTTCCCAGGCGTTAAACGGAACGGCGGGCCGGTTCAGATAATCGCCCAATTTATTAAGGTTTGGGGCTCCTGTATCCCAATACGGAATTCCATCAGCTGGTGTATTCTCAATGTAAAAATCGCAGGTTGCAAATGCAGCCTTTTGAAAGATTGATGAGTGGATATCTTTACTTCCGGCAACTGAAAAATCTTTTTCATTTGAGGCTTCAAGCCATTCCAGTTGCTCTGCAAATCCCAGCATAGCCCAGGCAAGACCACGGGTCCAGGTAGTAAACCCCGAATAACCCTGCTGTGAGTTTGGACACCTGAAATTGCCATCTTTCACGTTAAAAATACTCTCGTGAGCAGTCCTACCCCACACATCAAACGAATCACGACCCTCGCCATAGAAAACCGACCAGGTTGCCGTAGCTTCAATATGCTGAAGCGCACGGTCAAGTAAGCTTATTCGGATATCTCCTTCACCCTGGAAAGCATGACCAAGCATATGGCTGATTATTAGCGATCTGCATGACCTGATTGTGTCTACAAACAACGAGTGTGCTCCATTGAAGGAATGTATATATCCACCGTTGGGAAGGGTAGTCCATCTGGAAGCCTGAACTGCACCAGAGATTTTAAGTGCCAATTCATAAAAATTCTTCTCCCACTCGTTGAATGGGATTTTCCCATCATGCATTAAACGCAATAAATTGCCGTAGGTACTCACATTGTTAAATCCATGATCATGAACCCCAATGTGACTGATATGGGGCGCCATATTTGTCACGATTTTATTCCGGGAGGTTTCAAGCAGTTCAGCTTCACCTGAGATTTCAAACTGAAGCAAGGCGGAACCGTACTGGAATCCCTGGGTCCATTCGGTCCATCCTCTGGTGGTATACCTCCCATCTACTGTAAACACAGGTGAACCTTTTGATTCATCGTAGCTCCTGTCGATGAGGCTTATTTTTTGGTCAGAAAGCTCCCAGAACCGTTTTAATTTGTTTGTCAGGTCAACCGGTTGAAGATTTTTATCTGATACAATCATTTTATATTCAAATTATTAATTGAACTTTAGAGTATTATTTCTCTTTTACAAGGTACTTATCTAATCCTGTAATGTCGCTTGAAGGAAACCAATACAATACCAACATCGCTGCAAGTTCAATCAGATTTTTATTTACGATCCAGTAACTTCCCTCAACTGGGGCTGAAACCGAATAACCTGAAAACGGAGGGTAGGCGAAATAGTAAAGAAATAAAAGTCCCATTCCCAAAATTGCAAATTTTTTAGCAAAAATACCAGCAAACAAGCCCAGTCCAATTATAATCAATGCCCAAATATTGACCTGGTCGACGACCATCAGAATTGTATGATTTGTTGCTATTGATTTATAAACAGCAGAAAAAGGTCCTACCGCATTTGCCAAAAACAGTTCGGCTGTCCATCCACCGGGTGAATACAATTTTGCAAGGCCCTCATATAAGAAATGCCAACCTATTACTACCCTTAAAAAGGTTAATGTAAAAATCTGCATTCTGGTTACTCTATCTCTGGATGTATCTATATTGCTCATATTATACGCTTTATATTTTAAAAAAGTCAATTAGGACAAGACAGCTTTTTCATGGATGGCATCCCATGAGACCATTTTTTTCTCCTTCAGGGAAATATTGGCGAGTATATAAGTTACCGTTTCCTCGAATCCCCTGTCGATATTGCAGCTGGGAGCTCCAATTCCACGGATAGCATCGATCCACTCCTTCATGTGGAGATAGGTGGTATCTACAATTTTCCGTTCGACCAGTGTTCTGCCAAACCCGCTTTTGATATAGGCAGAGGCAGTTGCAGAGGTGACTCCGTCGACACGCGGATCTGGGAAATAATTATAGATTGGTTTTGATGGGTCAATCACAATTTTAGTGTACCGCTTAGACAATGAATCTTTAAAAATATCTAAATTATTCCCAACCTCCATTGAGGCGTCTGCCCCTAAAATTGTCATAGGTCTGAATTTATTGCTTTTAAGGGTACAGTCGTAAGTAAGTGTAAACCCTCGTTTGGGATAGTTAAAGATAGCATTCATCACATCGGGGATATCCCTTGGGTCTTTGAAGTGATATGTACCGCCCAATGCAGCAACAGATTCAGGGATACCAAGGTGAAGAATCTGATTCATGCAATCGTAATAATGGGTAAACTGACTGCCGGTAACCCCTGTTCCGAACTCATCAAACCGTTGCCAGTTGAAGTATTTGTCAGGGTTGAATTCCTGCCACGGAGTATCTCCTAAAAATTCCTTCCAGTTGATGGTTTGAGGCGTTCCGCGTTTATCGATTGGCCTGATCCATGCCCCAAAATCATCGTTTCGGTTTGTAAAAGTTTCAATCATCGAAACTGCTCCCAGCACATTTTTCTTTATCAACTCCTCAGCAATCCGGTAACTCATGTGCTGCCGGTTTTCATGACCAAGCTGAAATACAATACCTGAGGATTTAATGACTTGTCTTAGTGCAACAGCTTCTTCGATACTATGGGTCATGGGCTTTTCAAGATAGACATGAATTCCTGCCTTCGCTGCTTCAGTTGCCATTTGGGTATGAAGATGATCGGGTGTGCAAATGATTACAGCATCAATCTCACCACTTGCAATCATTTGGCTGTATGACGCATATATTTTGGCTGGTTTCCTGTTTCCATTTTTAGCACCAGGGTGGATATCATTAACAGAAGCAGCCGTGGCAGACTCTGCACGCAACGAGAATGTATCGCAAATTCCGGTGAGCTTCAGATTCAGATCTTCCTGATCGAGGAACAACGAAACTTCTTCGTTGGGTTTACCTTTTATAGTGTTTTCAACGATCCACGTTGGATGGGCGAATCCAAGTGCCCGCAATAATACCGGACCCCGCCAACCGTGTCCGGCCAGGCCGATCCGGATGGGTTTATAGTTTTTTGCATTTGATGCAGGAATCTGGTAGTTCAAAATATCCAAGTGATCGATTCCCAGATCATCCAGATAGTTTGTCCGGCTTTTTGCCTGTTCTGCAAGGATATTTTGTTTGAACGAAAGTCCAAAATATCCCAGAAAAGGGATTGTAGCCATCCCTTTTAGAAAATCTCGTCTTAAAAATCTTGTCATCTTAGTTTGAATTATTCATTCTTGATTTCAGATTGATCTTTTAGCTGATCCAAAGCACTTCCTAACTTATTTAAGATTCTTTCTTTTTGAATTTTGACAATTTCATTACCTTTTTCTGCACTTGCATAAATACGTGGATCGTAACCTCTTATGCCCGTTGGCCATTGTGTGGGATCTTCAGGAAGATTCTCGATATGGACCAAATCGGGCCGGTATTTCATCACCACAGATGTCTCAAGCATGGCACCATGATCGGACATAAATCCGTTCCAATCATCATTTTCGGAACCCCAGAGATTAAATATCCTAACGCCAAATTTTGCTTCCCACTCGGGAGTATGATTAATAACCTGGCGTGTTGAGGGTCCGTGACCATGTGCTACCAGTATTTTAAATCCCTGTCTTTTAAGCTGTTTTAGGATCCCCTCGATCAATAAGATAAACAATTCTTCAGGAATCCAGTAGGCGCTTCCGGTCAGTATCTGTGGTTCATATTGTTGCGTCTCAAGCGTTGCATGGTTTCCATTATCCTTTCCATAGTATTCAGAGCCTGATACTGTTTCAACCCTGTCAGGTCCAAGAAACAGGGTCGGCAAAACAATTCCGCCGGCTTCAGCAGCAATTTCATTAAAGAACCCGGCAGGCTGAATTGCATCTGACCCAAGGGGCATATGCTCTCCGTGAAATTCAAGTGTACCCAACGGGAGATAAGCAATTGGCGCAGCTGCCATTCGTATGCGGAATTCGGCTGGAGTGAGTTCAGCGTAGTTTACCTTATGCAGATGGCTTTGTTTTTCTTCCATTTTCAATTGCGTTTAACGATTGTACCCATTTGAACAACTTCAAAACTTGCTGCAGTTATTTTTTTTAACTGATTCAAATCATCATTGTTCCACCTCTGATCGGGTGCGCCGGTGATGAAAAAATCGGATCCTATATCGGCGAAAATGAGGCCGTACTTTTTTAAAGCGGTCAGTATAACCTGGTTTGTTTGCGAAAAGGCACTGATATCAAAATCAGCTTTTAGCCTTAATCGCATACCATATGGAGTTGGTGCATTGGGATCGCTGTTGTCTCCGGAGCTCCAGTGACTGGCAGGTGCAGTATATGCAATCATTGTCTTGGGCTTACTTAACGTGAACCGGATTGCATGATCAATCTTGCCCAAAAGTACCTCTTCATACCTGACAAGTAATGGTAGGATCGACATCCCTGAGGCATCAGCAGAAGTCCAGCCGGCCGGCCGTTGTCCATTTGATTTCAAATCCCAAATGATCCCACCCGATGCTTCCCAACCTTTAGCTCCGACACTGGCATTGTAAAGTTCATACAATTTCAGGTTGTCCACATCAACGGCCAATACATGACTATCACCGCTTCCGTTGCCTTCAATCGGGGCACTTAGTGGAATAGGGTAGGGGCCGGGATCACTTTCAGAACCATAATTTCCGTCGTAGGAATTTCCCCGGAACAGCACAGATTCTTTGGTCTGGTTCTTACAAACAAGGATAAAAGGGATTCCCATCGGGGCACCGTTGTAAAGACCACTTCCAAAATCGGGGTGAAGACCGGGTGTTCCGATTAATTTTATGATTGCAGCCGATCGCGTGTCAACCGGGGCTGCTGATATATCCTGGTTCAACGGATTATCTGAGGGAAATATTGTTATCTGTTCCAGTTTAGATTTATCAGATACAAGGCAGGTAACATCCCCTACTGCGGGTACTATCGTATTTTTAGTTCCCTTTGAACATTGAACAAGAAAAAGGGAAAGCAGCCCAAATTTCCATAAAGGATGCAGCAAGGATAATCCCATATTCATCAATATTTTTAATTTGTTTTTGTACAGTAAGATATAAATAACTTCATTGATCCTCCGATTCGTATCCGCCACATATTAGATGGCAAAATGTTATTTCGGTTTGTGATTCTGCAATCATGCTCAATTCATAGCTTATTAGAATTGATTTTTAGCAATTCTAATTGAACAAACCCGGAGGGTTTGCATGTTCATAGAAATTTAAATCGCAAGAGAAACATACGACTCCGCCGAAGTCGTACCCTCAAATTTTTATCCCATAATCTATAAACATCTGACCTCGCTGAGGTCCTTTAAAATTAATGCAATTAAAATTTAAAAGTTATTCTATAGTGATAATGGAGTTTCACAACTCACGAATATTCAGTTTGGAACCTCATAGATAAATTTCCTGGTTACTACTGAATTTACAATATCCGGTCAATAATGAATCCATTCTCAATTTTTCTGAACCCTGTTTTAGGATAATAATCCATCGCAGTAGGAGCGGAGAGGAGTATAAGGGTTGTGAGAGGGCCGATTTTCTCACGGGTCAGGTTTATCAGTTCCTTCCCAATTCCCAGTTTCTGATAATCTTTTCTCACTGCAAGATCGGACAGGTAGCAGCAATAGCAAAAGTCAGTCAACGATCGTGCGATTCCGACGAGCAAATTGTTATCCCATGCGGTTATAATGAGATTTGAATGGATATACATCTCTGCAATTCGTTCCTTATCCCTTGTTGGCCTGTTTAATCCTGAGCTGTTGTAAACCTCAATGATTGAATCTGTTTCGGGAGTAATACCCATTTTATCGCTAATTTCCATGTTGTATTTTTATTTCAATTCTTTGGGAAGGAACGTTTTCCCTGAATCTCTAATTATTATTAATTCCGATTGTATAATTGTTCATTCTCTTTTACAATGATATCGCCAATTGAATACCAGCCATCTTCGGTTCTGCCGGATATAGCTAGCTTCACCCTTGGCTCGTAGGAGACTGGTGATACAATTGCAATTTCAAGGTGATACGTTCCAACAGGCATATCCCATGGAATGTAAAGGTTTTCATCGAATACAATATCACCGGGTAACCATGTGCGCAGATCTACACCTGTGCTAATCACCTCTGTTTTTTGATGATTCTTTAACCTGACTGCCAGCTTGTAATCCTTGTAAATTGGCGCTACCCCAACGTTTTCCCACAAGGTAGTTATTGGCAGTTGTCCCTGGCGGGTTACAAATGACGGGTACTCGAATTTACGAAGGACAAACCGGTAACCCATCCTGTTGAGCCATTTGTCGACAAGGGGTCCCCATACTTTTGGCACACCTGAGCTTTTGGCATTGAAGGAAGTAATATGCCATTTAAGGGCTTCACTGAATATATATTCCACAGTTTTTTCATCATACTTGAGGCTGTCGAGCCAATGCAGGAAGGTGTAACAGATCTCCATCGTAACTGCCGCTTTTTTCCAGGCATCACCCATGCCACTTTTGACAATGTCCCTGGGATAAATGTCGGTCATATGACTCCAGTGCTTTTCGGGCCAAAGGTCAGTTGTCATATCACCAAGACAATCCATACGGAAACCCAGATAGCGCATTTGTGGTCCGGTCCCGTTGTTCCTTCCGTCAGGCCATGAAGCGGCTATCGGTGTGCCATTTACCAAAACACCCGGATCGGGTGCATCACCGTTAAGTGGCTGAAAGGTTAGAGGAGTCTTCTTGAAATTATCGAGGTAGCAATTCAAAAGTGCAATACGCGTATGATCTGTCAATAAATGGGAGCCATCTCCCTCTCCCCAATAACCAACGATAGAGATGTCAACAGATTCCAGATCGGGATGACCATCGTAACGTTGTCCGATGGCACTGATCATACCACCAAAATACTTCAGGTAGGATGGGTCTTCTGGATCAATCCTCCATTTAAAGGAAGGACCTTTCTTCTCTTTGCCAACAAGCGTTCTGTACCATGCCGGGACATCTTTCACCCCCTCTTCAAACGGAGCAATGCGTAACATTAATGTTTGTCCCCGTTCGGCAGCAGTACGTAACGCTTTATCAATCATTGGCCAGTTATATTTCCCCATTTCGGGTTCGATAAACGACCAGTCAACCCTGAAGTATGCGATAGTGGTCTGCGGATAGTTGGGATTGGTGAGCTCTCCATTGAATTTCTGATAGACAATGGGGTAACCTTCTGTCCAGTGCTCTCCCGCATTCAATGTATCTCCGTTAAACCGCTGGAAAGTTGTAAATCCAATTCCGGGATTGGTGAGTACGTCGAATATCTCCTTCGGCCTTACCTTTACAAGTACCGGTTTCTCCTGGGCTTGAAGAAAAGTAATCCAAAGAAGAAAAAGAACCAAAAACAATGAAACCAATTTATTTTTCATGAGGTTTTGATATTTAAGAAGACAACTATTTTTTTACAAATATTTCGGTGCTCTGCACCTCCAAGTTTCTTATAACTAATTTTGGTTAAACTTTTATAAAAATATTTTTCCGGTACATGAAGTAAAGTAACAACCACGCAAGCGTGATATCTCCAAGAGTAAGGACCAATTGCCCACCATTTTCGCTGAGTGGCTTTGCAATCCAGCCAAGAAATGAGATTGTTGTGTAATTGATATTAACCAGATTGCCTACAACAACGAGATAAATAAAGATGGAGTTCATTCCGATGACCCTGAAAAAAAAGGTCCATTTTTTGTATTCCCAAACATCGATAATCAAATAAAACAGGGCAATCAGAATAAAACTTATCCCGCCCGTCAGCAAATTGTAAGTCGTTGTCCAGCAATTTTTTATAATCGGATAAAATGGACTGATACAAAGAGCAAGGATGACAAGACCGGTTCCGGTAATTCCTAACCTGACAACTTTACTCATTGGATCTGAATCTTTCTGAAGCAATACCCAACCTGCAAAATACCCCATCAGCGTAACGCCTGAAGCGGATAATACTGAGAGAATTCCCAGCGCATCGTAAATTCCGTAAGCTTGCGAAGGGAGCATCCCGTCGTGACCATAAGCCAGTCTGCCCGGCAAAAAAATCCGGTCAATATACCCGTTGACACAACCTTCAGGTGTTAAAACGCCTGCACCTATTCCGGGAAGTGGTATCAGCAATTGAACTGCTGCATAACCAATGAGTATTCCGATAAGCCAGTAAAGCCGGGTTTTTAACGATTTGGTATAAATTAAGATCATTGAGGCAATAAAATAGGAAACCCCAATTTGAGCCAAAACACTTACGTAACGGGCATTTGAGAAACCATTTCTCAGGGTGCCGTTATAGATAATTCCTAAGACAATGAGGATCAGCATTCTCCTGGCAACTTTAATGACAAGTTCCCGTTTGGGTGTTCCCCTTTCCAATTTTGGGAGTATTGCTATAGGGATGGTGGCACCTGAAATAAACATGAACAATGGAAATATCAGATCTTCGAAATGAAATCCGATCCATGGGACGTGCTCCATTTGGGAAGCTAAAGGCTGAAGCCATCCTGAAGGAAACAGCTTTGCAAGAACCTCAATCAGGGTGCCTCCGCCGATAATCCAGAACATATCGAAACCCCGAAGGGCGTCCAGCGAAAGAAGTCTTGTCTTATTTTCAGGGGTTGGTATTTTAGTTGTCATCCTGAGATTTGATAGATATTAGATTAACTGGTAATTGATTCACGCGCAAAACATGCAGCACCTACTGCCCCGGATAAATCCCCATACTGGGCCTTTACAATTTGGGTCCGGTTACCTCCGGTACGCCATTCATATTTAATCATATATTCCTCCAAAGGATTAAATAAATCCTCTCCGGCTTCAGTTATTCCACCTCCAAGAATGATCATTTCGGGAG
>CAIOOC010000717.1 GCA_903859795.1 uncultured Bacteroidia bacterium | reverse complement strand
CCTGGGTGGTTTGCAATTTACTCTCGTTTGAGAAATTCCAGTAACCTTTCACAAAGGTTCCCCAGTCATTAAGCTGATTTTCGATAAAATTATCGGGTTGAATCCGGTCGACCCAGGCAGGTGTATTTTCAATACTATATTCATCGCATTTACCGGTCTCGGTATTAACCAAAACAACTCCAATAGCATTTTCACCAAAAAATCCAATTGTCTTTTTGTATTTGGTGACCACCCAATATGGGACTCCCTCATCATCAATTTCGAAACTGTAATCGGTAAGTCCTACATTATAAAAGCCGTTCATATAAAGATGACGCTCGAGAAAGTCATTGAAATAACCTTCAGACTGATATTTGATTCTCACCTTCTTTCCCCCGACTTCCTGAACCAGTTTTACATCCCGTTCATTCGAGGCATTCACCATCACATAACCGTTGGTACCCAATTCGTTCTGGTTCCACATAAAGAACCCTGAATGGAGCAGGGGGGCAACCCAATAGAGATTATTCCTGACTTTTTGAATGTTGAAGGTTCCCAGACGCACCTGGCTCCCGAGGGCAGGCTGGGCCCCAAGCACCTTGTCGCCCAAAATATTAGCAAGTGACTGATCCACAACCCGCACCTTTTCCATTGAGATGGGGGCCATGTGGGTCGAAAGATTTTCCCCGATCTCGACATTGCCAATTAAATTCCGGTATTCGGAAGTATGGAGCAGGGGCATCGAAGTAATAGCAGGTAAAACAGTGCAATAGATAAATATTAAGATCAGGATGTAAATTGGTGCCTTATCCCGCGATTTCAGCTGAAACGTTTGCACACCCGCATTATATTGGGGTACAACATTCATATTCAGCGCAATCCAGATGCCAGTCAAAACTGCAATTCCGACGGGTAATCCCCAGAAACCGTAGGCGATTACCGGCATTCCAACATAAAGCATCGCCAGTGTGGCGATCATAATCACGATCAGAGCGTATACTTTTTTCATCTTACAAAATTGATATGATTTTGAACAAAGCAGATATAATAACTTTGCAAGTTACCCTTTTAAATTCAGGTAATAAAGATTTTCTAATCGGACCGGGGTAATTTTGGTTTATTTCGAAGATTAAAATTAAAAAATGGGGTCAAACGGAAAATTTTACGGTTGTTGTGAGCATAATTAATCAATCCAAACTGAAAACCATGAAGCTGCTCGGTTATATTATAAGCCCCAACACTCACGCCCAGCTGAACATCGTTAATATTGCCATAAATAAGGCTGACAGATACTCCTTTCATTTTATGGACCTTATTCCCACCCAGCCCCAATTGTACAACCCGACATTAAACTAGCGGTCGAACGCGTGGAAAGAATATCAAAAAATCCTATGAACAATCCTCCAAGAGAATCACCTAAAATATTCCAACCCGAAATACCTAAACCGTTAAACCAGGCCACCTCCAGATGCAGACCTGCAATCGCAAGACCGTTATGTTTACCTGTCATAACACTCAAACCACCAATTGTTAAACCGTTCGAAATTGAATTCCTACAGACAATGACACCTGCTGATATTCCATTCAGATGTTTGGCAGAAGCGTTACCCGAAAGATTCAGACCATTTATACGATCGACCTTTCGGTCACTTAAATTAAGACGTAAGCCATTATATAATTGAGCATTACCGATACATATTCCATCCTGACCAGTGCCCACAGTGAAATATTTGCGTTGTCCGCATAAAGTGAGGGAGAGAAATATTACGTATAAAGTCAAAAACAGTTTCATGTTTTGGTGATGATTAACTGTTATTAATCTGAATTAAACCTCAACAGATGATTCTCATCATTTTAAGTCGTTTAGATATAATAAAAATTACAAATACAAAGCACCATTTTTCGCCAATTCCAGGCAAATGAAGCAAGTCGTCATTCCGGAATTTCCGTGTTTCTGAATAACTTATAGGAATAGATATTGCAAAAAAAACAGGCCTCTCAACGAATGAGAAGCCTGCTGCAAATTGATTAAAAAACTATTAAATTAATAACCAGGGTTTTGCCACATAACGCTTGGATTAACATATCGGTCAATTTCACCCTGCGGTATAGCAAATAGTGAGCGAAAAGCTTGCACATTTATTGAATATCTGCCGTTCCCTTCGTCTGACTCGTTAAGGAAATTAGTCATTACCGGAACAAAATCACCCCAACGAACCAAATCGAACCAGCGCAAACCTTCAAACATAAATTCGGACCTGCGTTCTTTTTTGATAGCTGTAAGGAGGGTGGCAGCAGATGCAGACTGAATAGAAGTAAGATCAGGCAATTTAGCACGACTCCTTACTGCATTAACATAGGCTACAGCCTTTGCAGAAGGACCTTCGGTGGCATTAATAGCTTCGGCAGACATCAACAGGACATCTGAGTAGCGTATGA
Organism: uncultured Bacteroidia bacterium; assembly: GCA_903859795.1. GTDB lineage: Bacteria > Bacteroidota > Bacteroidia > Bacteroidales > Prolixibacteraceae > JAAFHB01. Next base: position 1,760 of record CAIOOC010000717.1, on the reverse strand, counting down.
TTGGCAGATTGTTAGCCCAGTCGGTAGCTGATTGCGGTTGGTATGAATGGCGACTGAATTTCGTACACCAGGTATAACCAGCTGCACCGGTACCTTTAATTTGATTTGATGTGGCAATAGTTTGACGGTAGTCGCCTGTTTCATAAGCACTTACCATATCTGTTGAAACCTGCAATGCTGCACTTGAGCCGCGCAATGCATATCCTTCAGATCCGCTATATCCTTCAGGCATACACATTTCACTGAAGGTCTGACCTTCACCGCTTAATCCGCCAATATATTGAACCTCCCAAACACGGTCCTTTGCAACATTATTATCAAAAGCATCTGTGAAACAATCCTCAAAATTAGCAGCAAGTGAATAAATACCGGAATTTATAACTTCCTCCAGATATGGTTTTGCATTAGCTGGCTGATTCATAAACATATACAGACGTCCTAAGGCCGCATCAGCAGCATACTTTGTTATCCGGCCAGCATCAGTACTACCCCATTTTGCAGGAAGAGTGGTAATCGCTGCCTTATAGTCACTTATAGCCTGAGCAAAGGTTTCATCCTGTGTAGAGCGTTTTATCGAATAGATTTCAGCAGCCGTATATTCAGCATCAACAATCAAAGGTGCTCCTCCAAAAAATTTCCCTAAATTATCATAAGCCCAGGCACGCATTGCAAAAGCTTCGCCTTTAATATAGTCCTTGGCAGTAGCATCGTCAAATTGTACTTTATCGATACGAATTAAAATACTGTTGCAGCGCGCGATAATCACATACATACTTTGCCAGACATTGGTCGTACAAAGACCGATAGAAGTGTCCGTAAACGTATCAGCTCCATCAGAGTATGTATTTGTATTCACTGCATTGGAATCATCACTGCGTGCTATAAGAAAATGCAGCATGCCTGATTGTCCGTCGTAAAGATCCTGCTGTTTTGCATAAACTGCAGAAATAGCCAATTTAAAGTCGGACTGGGAAGTATAGAACGTCTTTGTCGTGTAAAGTGATTCCGGATTCGGATTAAGGTAACCTTTGCAACCCGGGAGTAACAAACCCGTAATACACATTACAAAAAACAAAATTGTTTTTGATATAGTTTTCATTTTAAAAATTATTAACGGTTAGTTAGAATGTAAAATTAACACCTAAAGTAAATCTTCTGCTAAGTGGATAGGTGCTGTAATCAACTCCAAGCTGGGTTGTTCCATTTCCATAACTGCTTGTCTCTGGTGTAAAACCGGGGTAAGTACTGAACGTATGAACATTATCAATTGAACCGTATATCTTTAATTTTTCTACCTTCAGCTTTTTAAGAAGCCTGGAAGGCATACTGTAACTTAAAGTTATATTCTTGATTCTGACGTATGTAGCATCATACACACGTGAATTTGTATCATCAGCAAAATTGAAGGTATTTTGCGTTTTGCCGTCCCATGACATATCAATACCGTGAGCGCTATTGTATTCAGTCGGAATTGCAGGCTTTAAGTAATCCGGTTTATACGTTCTAACCCAGCGGCTGTACGATGTACGTCCTGGAAATCCGGCATCAATATGACGCGCACCAAGGAAATAGATATCTCCACCCATCTGACCTTGCAAAAGAACACTTAGTTCAAAATTCTTGTAATTAACCCTATTGGTTAATCCCCAGGTCAGTTTAGGCAAGTTACTTCCGTAAGGGACAAAATCGCTTGAATTGATTTTGCCGTCCTTATTGGTATCCACATATTTGTAGTTACCTACCTCTTCACCATCCAAAAT
>CAIOOC010000716.1 GCA_903859795.1 uncultured Bacteroidia bacterium | reverse complement strand
GTAAAAAAGGGAGACATTCTCTTTGCCTACGAAACCGATAAAGCCTCGTTTGAAGAAGAGGCAGACGTAGATGGAACTCTTCTGGAGCTTTTCTATGAAACGGGCGATGAAGTTCCGGTTCTGACTAATGTCTGTGTAATAGGTACTCCCGGTGAACCTGTCGATTCATACCGGCCCGGTGGCTCAAAACCAGGTACAAATGATTCTATAGAAACTTTAGGAACAAAAGAAATTATAGGACCAAAAGGAACAATAGAAACAATAGAAAATAAAGAAACTATAGGAACTTCCCCGGGAAGTCTGTCTGCCGGCACAGGAGCTGTCTCTCCAAGAGCAAAGCATCTTGCCGAAAAAGAGGGTATCCAACTGGAAGGGTTGAAAGGAACCGGACCCAATGGCCGTATTATTGAACAGGATGTAAAGGGGGTGATCGACAGTCATCCCAAAACAACACCACTCGCAAGGAAGATAGCTGATGAAGAACATTTACAGCCTGCATCTGCAGGAACCGGTCTGGGCGGCGCGGTAAAGGCAAAAGACCTGACGGCCCCGAATCCGATATACGCCAACGATTTCGAAATCAAAAAATTGTCCAACATCCGCAAGTTGATTGCCAAGGCAATGCACCAGTCATTGCAGAATTCGGCACAATTGACACACCACCTGGGTGCTGATGCGCGCAGAATGCTCGAGCTGCGCAGAAAAGTTAAAAAAGCGAATGATAACGGATATCCTGTGAACATTACCCTTAATGATATGGTTTGTTTTGCAGTGGTAAAAGCGCTGCGGAAATTTCCACAGGCTAATGCCCATTTTCTTGGCGACAGTGTGAAATATTTCAACAAAATACACCTTGGAATAGCGGTCGACACCGATCGCGGACTGATGGTCCCTGCGATACGAAATGCAGATGACCTTTCCATTCAGGGACTGTCAAACCAGATGCGCGAAATTGCGGTATCCTGCCGAAAAGGGGCGATCAATCCTGAGTTGCTCTCATCAGAAGCCGCTTCGTTTACTGTCTCAAATCTTGGAAATTATGGCGTCGAGATGTTTACACCCGTAATCAACCTTCCTCAGGTTGGAATACTGGGAGTAAACACGATCGTTCCACGTCCTAAGGATTTAGGCGACGGAGCCTACGGTTTTGTTCCCTATATCGGCCTTAGTTTAACTTATGACCACCAGGCTCTCGACGGTGGCGAAGCAACACGATTCCTAAAACAGATCGCAACCGAAATTGAAAACCTTGAATTTGAACTTTAATAAATAAATGATAAACAGATGAGTACAACATTCGATTTAGCTATAATTGGCGGTGGACCTGCTGGTTATGTGGCCGCCGAAAGAGCTGGCAAAAAGGGACTTAAGGTCGTTTTAATTGAAAAGGGAGAATTGGGCGGAGTATGCCTCAATGAAGGGTGTATTCCTACAAAAACCCTGTTATACAGTGCTAAAATCTATGACAATGCCGTAGCAAGCAGTAAATATGGTGTTGAAACCAAAGAGGTGACCTTCGATTTTTCAAAAATGATGGCCCGCAAGCAAAAAGTTGTTAAAAAATTAGTAGGCGGAGTTGGCATGAAAATGAAAGAACATCATGTTGAGGTGATCAAGGATTCAGCCTATATTAAAGGTCGTTCAGCTGAAGGAATTGCAATTACAGTTGGAGGTAACGAAGTTGTTGCTGCCAACCTATTAATTTGTACCGGTTCTGAAGCCTTTATGCCACCGATTCCTGGGCTTGGGGCTCCTGGTGAATTAATTCTGACCAACCGCGAAATCCTTGAATTAAAGGAAAGACCAGATTCTCTTGTAATTATTGGCGGTGGAGTTATCGGACTTGAATTTGCCAGCTTCTACAACAGTCTGGGAACAAAGGTTACCATTATCGAGATGCTTGATGAAATCCTCACAGGGATGGACCGCGAAATGAGCGAAATGCTCAGAAAAGAATACACAAAGAAAGGGATCACATTCAATCTTTCAGCTAAGGTTACTGAGGTTAAAGGGAATGAAGTATTCTTCGAAAAGGGTGGGAAAACAGCTTCTGTTACAGGTGAAAAGATCCTTGTAAGCGTTGGTCGCAAGCCTAATACAACAGGTTTTGGTCTTGAAAATATTGGAGTCGAACTTAATCGCGGTGGCATTAAGGTAGACGAAAAAATGCGTACCAATGTTCCTAATGTTTTTGCAGCAGGTGACGTAACGGGATTCTCATTACTGGCTCATACTGCAAGTCGTGAAGGCGAAGTTGTGGTAAACAACCTCACAGGACGCAACGATCAGATGCGCTACAATGCAATTCCTGGAGTAGTTTACACAAATCCTGAGTTCTCAGGTGTCGGACTGACCGAAGAGAGCGCAAAAGCTCAGAATATTGAGTATAAGGTTGCAAAATTACCGTTGGCCTTTGCTGGTCGCTTTATCGCTGAAAACGAAGGTGGAAGTGGTCTTTGTAAAGTGCTTATCGGAGCAAAATACGGCGAAGTTCTTGGCGTTCATATCCTTGGAAATCCATCCGGCGAAATTATTTACGGCGCCTCGATGGCCATCGAAATGGAAATGACAATCAAAGAGATGGAAGAAGTCATCTTCCCCCATCCTACAATTTCGGAAATCTTTAAAGAGACAATTTTCTCATTTTAAAAATAAGAGGAGCAAAAATCTTCTCAACACCAATTAAAAAGTCTTATGCCTAAAGTTCAGTTTATTGACCCAAGTGTGGCCAGACAAGCCGGAGAGATTACGTTCAATCCGATTCCTGTAAATCAATACGCAAAAACAGTTGCCGAAGAGAAAGCAAATTTTTCGGACGATGATTTTCTACGCATTTACCACGATATGGTGGTGATCCGTGAATTTGAAACGATGTTAAACCTGATTAAAACAACAGGTGAATACAGTGGTATACCGTACGATCACCCTGGTCCGGCCCACCTCTCGGCGGGGCAGGAAGCTGCGGCAGTTGGCATGGCTTATACACTGACCGTTGACGATTTCATTTTCGGTTCACACCGGAGCCATGGCGAAATTCTTGCAAAGGGATTGAGTGCAATTCAGAAACTGAGCGATGCTGATTTGATGCAGGTTATGGAAACATTCTTTGATGGAACAGTACTCAACGTTGTCAAAAATGATTTTCAGGGTACAACAAAGGAATTGGGACGCAGATTTTTAATTTACGGCACATTAGCTGAAATTTTTGCGCGCGAAACAGGTTTTAACAAAGGTCTTGGCGGAAGTATGCACGCATTTTTCACACCCTTCGGAGTTTATCCAAACAACGCCATCGTTGGCGGGAGCGGAGATATCTCTGTAGGAGCTGCGCTGTATAAGAAGATCAACCGTAAACCGGGATTAGTTGTGGCGAATATCGGTGATGCCTCGATGGCCTGCGGACCCGTTTGGGAAGGTCTATCTTTCGCTTCAATGGACCAGTTTAATGAACTTTGGGAAGGGGATATGAAAGGTGGATTACCCGTGATTTTCAACGTAATGAATAATCAATACGGCATGGGTGGTCAAACCTGCGGTGAGACAATGGGTTACGGAAAAGTAGCCCGGATAGGTGCCGGAGTAAATCCGGAACAAATGCACGCCGAACGGGTTGACGGCTATAATCCGTTGGCAGTGATCGATGCCTACCGTCGCAAACGTAAGCTGATTGAAGAGAAAAAAGGACCAATCCTTCTTGAGATACTTACTTACCGTTACAGCGGACACTCCCCTTCCGACGCTTCATCCTATCGTTCAAAGGAGGAAATCGAAGCATGGCAATCACAGGACAGCATCGCATCATTCGGTAAAAGCCTTATTGAAGCAAATGTCACAAGTCAGCTAACACTCGATTCAATTTGGGACGATATCAAACAAATCATGGTTGAGATACTTAAACTCTCAATCAACGATGAGGTTTCGCCACGAATGGATATCAGAAAACGTCCTGAACAAATCGGCGAAATGATTTTTTCCAACCAGTCTCTCGACAGAATGGAAGACCGTACACCGGAGGTCAATCACCCGATGGCCGAAAACCCAAGGGTTATACAGATTTCGAAAAAAGAGCGTTTTGCCTTCGATGCCGATGGGAAGCCATTTTCAAAAATGAAACAATATCAGTTGCGTGACGGAATATTTGATGCAATCGTCGACCGGTTTTACAAAGATCCTACCCTCGTGGCTTATGGTGAAGAGAACCGTGACTGGGGCGGGGCATTTGCAGTTTACCGCGGATTGACCGAGGCACTTCCATACCACCGGTTATTTAACTCTCCGATTTCGGAAGCCTCGATCGTCGGAACAGCAATCGGATATGCGATGTGTGGAGGCCGGGTAATCCCTGAAATTATGTACTGCGACTTTCTTGGACGTTGCGGGGATGAAGTATTCAATCAGCTTCCAAAATGGCAGGCTATGAGCGGTAATGTGCTTAAAATGCCTGTAGTTTTAAGAGTTTCAGTCGGATCAAAATATGGAGCTCAACACTCTCAGGACTGGACCTCACTCGTTGCCCATATCCCCGGATTAAAAGTGGTGTTCCCCGTAACCCCTTACGATGCAAAAGGGCTTATGAACAGCGCTTTACAAGGAACTGATCCGGTTATTTTCTTCGAAAGTCAACGGGTCTATGATATTGGAGAGCAATTCCACAAAGGTGGAGTACCGGAAGGCTATTACGAAATTCCTTTTGGTGAACCAGATGTGAAACGTGAAGGAAAAGATGTGACAATTCTTACCATTGGAGCTACATTGTACCGTGCACTTGATGCTGCAAAGATTCTTGAACAAAAATATGGAATGTCAGCCGAAGTTATCGATGCACGCTCGTTGGTACCATTCAACTATGAAAAAGTGGTAGCGTCTGTTAAAAAGACGGGGCGAATCATCATTTCAGGAGACGCCACTTCACGGGGTTCGTTTTTAAATGAACTGGCCCGCAATATTACTGAGTTGGCATTTGACTACCTCGATGCACCGCCCGTTGTTGTTGGCTCGAGAAACTGGATTACTCCGGCTTATGAACTTGAAGAAGCTTTCTTCCCGCAACCTGATTGGTTTATCGATGCAATTCATGAAAAAATTGTACCTTTAAAAGGACATGTCTCCGGGCAGAACTTCAGCGACCTTGAACAGATTCGCCGGGCTAAACTGGGGGTTTAATTTTAACGCGCCCGGATAAAATAAAATCACGCAAAGGCGCTATGGCGCTAAGAAAAAACTTTGCGACTTTGCGTCTTTGCGTGATACATAAGAGTAATATCGAACGTACCAAGACCTTAATCAAGAGTGCGAAAGCCGGCTTTATCAGACTTTGGCGTACCTTTGTGTCATTGGTGGCAAAAAAATTTAGAGTCTTCTGTTTCTTTTCTATTTTTTGACAAATTTAATTAAGGCATTATGGATTTTTGGAAAATTTTCCCCGCAAAGGAGGAGTTATTAAAATGGTATGAAGAACATGGTGACGGTCAGGTCAGGCTTGTGAATGCCCATATGCATACCCCCTATTCCTTCAGTGCCTTCACTGATATTTCACAGGCTCTGGATATGGCTGTGAATGAAAATATTAAGATCGTTGGGATAAATGATTTCTACACAACCGACGGATATGAAGAATGGGCAAATGGATGTGCAGAAAGGAAAATATTTCCCTTGTTCAACATTGAATACATCAGCCTGAATAGTTCTGATCAATCAGCCGGAATTAAAGTGAACGATCCAAACAATCCGGGCCGTACCTATCTGAGCGGCAAAGGATTATCTTTCCCTCCCAAACTTGAAGAGCCTTACGCTTCAAAACTCCAATCCGTACTTCACGAAACCAATCTTCAGGTCCAGGCAATGTGTGCTAAACTCAATGATGTACTGGCAAACATGAGTGCAGGATTTAGTCTTGATTATGAAGAGATTAAATCTTCAATGACAAAAGGAATGGTACGGGAACGTCATCTGGCAAAAGCGTTGAGGAAGAAGGTCAGTGAAAACTTTGTGACAACTTCTGAAAAGCACGTGTTCTACAAAACCGTTTTCGGTGGGAAAGAGCTTAAATCTGATATCGGAGATTTCGCAGCTGTTGAAAATGAGATTCGTGGAAACCTGCTAAAAGCGGGGGGAGCCGCCTTTATTGCCGAAAGTCCCGAGGCATTTCTCGATATGGAGATGGTTTGCAGAATGATACTTGAATCAGGCGGAATACCTACATATCCTTTCCTGGCTGATGATAATAACGGGAACTTTACCGATTTCGAGGCCCCTAAAGAAAGAGTAATCGAAATGCTCAGGGAACGAAATATTTGCTCCGTGGAATTCATCACAACCCGTAACAGCGTCGCCGTTCTTGAAGAATATGCCGAATATTTCAGTAAAAACGGATTTGTCGTTACTTTCGGCTCAGAGCACAATACACCTGCAATGGAGCCTATTGAACTCTTTGCAAGGAAGAGCACCCCATTGAGCCCTTTGCTCCTTGAAATTAATTATGAAGGAGCTTGCATTACGGCAGCACATCAGTATCTTGTTGCAAATGAAGGTCTAGGCTATATCGATATCGAAGGTAAACCTGATCTGGACAGCAGGGAATACTTTACCACGCTTGGGAAAGCTATTATTGAATATATCACAAAAAACTGATTATGAGTAGTTTGATCATAAATCGTATTGTTCCTGCAATCAGAATGTTCACGTCACATGAAAAGATTATGGTGGCAAGATTCGATGACAGGATCGAATTGTTAAAGGCAGAAAATGAGGACGATTTAATGAGTCTTGACTTCATCAAAAAACCATCGGGAATTTTGATCGTTGATGAGACAACAGATCCCGATGAAATCATTGATGATCTTACTGTTAAATTATCAACCTGGTATGAATTCAGGACACCGCATCCCGATTATATTCTATTGAAAGGGATTGGTCTGGTTGCTATTGCTGAGAATGCTGCAGCCCTTGACGTGCTGCTTGGTGCGCCAAACGAGCCGGTAGCCGGGGTTTCCGGTAGGGTAAGAGATAAGATTATTATTGTCACTGGCGGTGCTCAGGGATTTGGAGGAGGGATTGCAGAATTGCTGTATACTCAGGGTGCCAATGTAATTATTGCAGACCTCAACGAAGAAACCGGCCGTAAAATGGCAGCAGATTTAAATGCTCATCGCCAGTCTAATCAGGCTTATTTTATTAAAGTCAACGTATCAAATGCTGAATCGGTTGAACAAATGGTAGCTTCCACTGTGAGACGATTTGGAGGACTGGATGTTATTATCAGTAATGCCGGGATTCTTCGGGCAGGCGGTCTCGATGAAATGACTCCTGAGACCTTTGCCCTGATGACGGATATCAATTACAAAGGTTATTTCCTTTGTGCCAAATATGCCTCGGCCGTTATGAAGGTTCAGTCGCGATATAGAGAGAATTATTTCACCGATATCATCCAGATAAATTCCAAATCGGGATTAAAAGGAAGCAACCGTAATTTTGCATATGCAGGTGGAAAGTTTGGCGGAATAGGGCTAACCCAATCGTTTGCGATGGAACTTATGCCCTTTAAAATAAAGGTAAACTCAATTTGTCCGGGAAATTTCTTTGAAGGACCACTTTGGAGCGATCCTGAAAGAGGACTATTTGTACAATACCTGAATGCCGGCAAAGTTCCAGGAGCTAAAGAAATTAAGGATGTAAAAGCATTTTATGAAGCTCAGGTTCCTGCCGGGAGAGGCTGCAGAGTTATCGATGTTCTTCGGGCAATCCTTTATGTAATCGAGCAGGAATATGAAACAGGTCAGGCCGTACCGGTTACTGGCGGGCAGAATATGCTGAACTAATAGCTGGCTGTTGGCGGCTGGTGGTTAGTATCTGGCGACTGGCACTAGCGACTAGCTGTTATCGACTGGCTTACGTGCAACTGGCGACTGGCAGTTATTGCTAAAATTGGAATCGTTGCTTAATAAACGATTTATGTCGTATAAGAACTTAGAAATATGGCAGCTAGCGAGAGAGGTGGCTTTAGATATTCATAAAATGAGTCTGGAGCAGTTACAAAAATTTGAGCAATTTGAAACCGGTTCTCTTCAGGATGTCAAAACATATGAGTTAATTCATTTAAAATGTGAATTACTCGGGAAGAAACTCAATAATTTCATAATAAATTTTGAAAGATAATTTTCGTGCTGTACACTAAATTCCCAGTAGCCAGCAGCCAGTTGCCAGAAGCGGGAAACTAAAAACATTTACTAAAATTACATTAGAAACAATGAAAACACGCGCAGTCAGATTATACGGGAAGAAAGATTTACGGCTCGAGGAATTCGAGCTCCCCGCCATTAAAGAGAATGAAATACTTGCAAAAGTTATATGCGACAGTTTGTGCATGTCGTCCTACAAAGCTGCAGGACAAGGATCAGATCACAAGCGAATCCCAAATGATTGTGATGTTAATCCGGTAATTATAGGTCATGAGTTTGCAGGTGAACTTATCGAGGTAGGATCAAAGTGGAAGGACAAATTTAAGGCAGGAGATAAATTCTCCATCCAGCCTGCTATTAACTATCCTGACAGTCCGGTAGGCGTGATGGGAGCACCCGGTTACTCATATCAATATATCGGGGGTGATGCCACATATGTAGTGATCCCAAATGAGGTAATGGAACTTGATTGCCTTCTTCCGTTTACTGGCGAAGGTTACTATCCTGCCTCCTTATCAGAACCGCTTTCGTGCGTGATCGGGGCAATTCATGCCAATTATCACACAACACCGGGGTCATATATTCACAAAATGGAGATTGTCGACGGTGGCAAAATGGCATTATTGGCTGGTGTCGGACCAATGGGACTGGCTGCTATCAATTATGTGCTTCATCGCGATGATCGGAAACCATCGCTACTTGTTGTTACGGACATCGATCAGACACGCCTCGACCGTGCAGCAAGTTTGTATACTGTCGCATTTGCAGCCACACGCGGAATTGATTTGCAGTACGTTAACACTTCCAGATTTACCAATACCAGTGATGAATTAAAGGCAATCGCCGGAGGAGAAGGTTTCAACGATATATTTGTATTTGCACCAGTTGCTCCTGTAGTCGAGCAAGCCGATGCACTCCTTGCATTTGACGGTTGTCTCAATTTCTTTGCAGGTCCCTCCGACCCAAATTTCAAGGCAACGCTGAATTTTTACAATGTGCATTATGCCTATACCCACATCGTCGGGACAAGCGGTGGCAATACTGATGATATGAAGGAAGCCCTGCAGTTAATGTCTGCCGGTCTCGATCCTGCAGGATTAGTGACTCATATTGGGGGAATAAACGCTGTTATCGAGGCGACTTTACACCTTCCTGAAATTCCTGGAGGT
>CAIOOC010000715.1 GCA_903859795.1 uncultured Bacteroidia bacterium | reverse complement strand
ATATCGTTGATGATCCCTTTCCACAACATTATCGGGGTCTTCAGAAACATTCTCCTTCTCAACAACCATTTTTAGATCTACACTTCTTGGTGCTTTTGTTGTATCGGCTTCAAAATAAATTTCGTTTTTATTGGCACGGTAAAACCCGCTATTTTGAAAACTATTTAAAACCCGTTTGCTCTCATTGGCTAAAACATCGGTGTCGAAGTTCCCTTTGGGTTTTATCAATGATTTTAGAGTATCACCTGCGCTAAGCGCCTTTATTGTCCCATCCCGGATTTCAGATTTGTACGATCTGATCAGATATGGCGACTTCGATTTAATCCTGTAATACACTTCGGCTCTCTTATTTTTTTTGTAAACCACAGAATCTGTAATGATTGCCTGGTAATATCCTTTATTGTGCATATACCGTATCAGTTCACTCCTGGATTTTTCTGTGAGATCTGGGCTGTAAATAACGGGGGCCTCCCCAATTTTTCGAAATATACCTTCCTCTCTTTTTGTACTCGAAAGATTGAACATTCCCAGATGAAACTTCCAAAACCCAAATATTTTAGTATTGGGCCTCTGTTTCAGATAGGTTTTTAATTCAATCTTATTGATTGACTTATTATCCGTCAAAATCTCCGATCTCAATAATAAGTACTGATTATCAGGCACATACTTTGTTGTTTTGCACGCTGATAAACTGATGGCCACAACCGCAACCACCACTAAACCAACCCTGTATATCGCTCTTATGACCAAATTTGACACCTTTTTAAAACTTAAACAAAGATAATTAACCTGCACTATTAAAATTGGATTATTTTTGGGTTGTACCAATTCGAGCAAATAAAGTGCTTTCAAAAAATAAAATAAAAATGATCCGCTCCCTTGATCTGAAAAAAAACAGGTTAATAACCGGATTATTTTTGGCTGAGGGGGAAAGACTAGTCTTTGATCTGCTTCGGTCGGATGTAATAATTTCCGAACTGTTTTGCACCAGTACAATTGCAGCGGAAATCCTGAAATTTACTCCGGATCAACCGATAGAAATTGTAAACTCTGCAGAGCTTACTCGGATTAGTTTTCTGAAAACCACACCTGAAATCGTTGCTCTTTGCCAGATTCCGAAGGATGTTATCAACTGGAATGAAATTAAAGATGGACTTACTCTGGTATTGGATGAGATTCAGGATCCCGGAAATCTGGGAACCATTGTGCGTCTGGCCGATTGGTTCGGAATCAGAAATATTATCTGCTCGGAAGGCTGTGCTGATTTATACAATCCCAAAGTGGTGCAATCGACAATGGGGGCCTTTGCCCGTGTAAAAGTTCATTATGTGCCGTTAATCCCATTTCTTGAACAGGCAAAGCTGACAAATATTCCAATTTATGGCACATTTCTTGATGGGGAGAATCTTTATGCAAGTAGCTTGACAGCCAATGGGATAGTGGTTATGGGAAATGAAGGAAATGGCATTTCGGATATTGTAGCCAATTCGGTTTCCCGAAAGATTAATATCCCCTCTTTTCCACCCGGTGAAGTTACCTCAGAATCGTTGAATGTTGCCATTGCCACCTCAGTCATCTGCGCTGAGTTCCGCAGAAGAATTATCTGTACAGGTTAGCAAGGCTTTCTGCCACCCTTTCGCCATCAACTGCCGATGACATGATTCCTCCCGAAAAACCCGATCCTTCACCACACGGGAATAGTCTTTTAATCTGGACGTGCTCAAGTGTCAGCATGTCGCGGGGAATTCTGACAGGTGAAGAGGTCCTCGATTCAACACCCAGTACGGTTGCCTCGTTAGTCAGATATCCTTTCGATTTTCTTCCGATCAGCTTGAACCCTTCCTGTAGTCCCGCTCCGATAAAACGGGGTAACCAGTCACTAAGTGGTGACTCGATTAATCCAGGCACATACGAAGTTTGGGGTAGATCGGCACTCCTGCGGCCATTTACAAAGTCAACAAGGCGCTGACTTGGTGCAAATTGTGTGTTTCCAGCCATCCGGAAACACTGTTTTTCCAGTTCCTCCTGGAACCGCAATCCGGTAAATACCTCCTGCCCTTTAGAGAGTAAAGGCAGATCACCAGGTCTTATTTCCATTACAATCCCCGAATTGGCAAACCGGCCTCCCCTGTCAGAAGGCGACATTCCGTTTAAAACCAGTTCTCCAGGAGCAGTGGCTGCCGGAACAATCATTCCACCAGGACACATGCAAAAAGAATAGATGCCTCGGTCGTGTACCTGTTCAACAAAAGAATAGGCAGCAGCCGGTAACCAGTTACCCCTGGTGGCACCATGATATTGAATCCTGTCGATCAATTCCTGAGGATGCTCGACTCTTACGCCAACGGCAAATGGTTTGGCTTCAAGGAGAATTCCATTATTGAAAAGCATTTTGTAAATATCTCTCGATGAATGACCTGTAGCTAACACAACCGCCACCCCTTCAAAAGATGTTCCATCAAGTAATACCACCCCCCTGGCTTCCTGATTTTGAATAATTAAATTGACAACCCGGGAATTATAATGGATCTCTCCTCCTGCATTAAGGATGGTGTTGCGAATGGCAACAATAACGCGCGGTAAGATGTTCGTTCCAATATGCGGATGAGCATCAATAAGAATATCATCCTGGGCACCATGGAAATTGAGAACCTCCAGAATTTTCCGGATATCCCCCTTTTTCTTTGAACGGGTATACAGCTTACCATCCGAAAAGGTTCCTGCTCCACCTTCTCCAAATCCATAGTTGGAATCAGGGTTTATGATTTGTTCGCCGTGAATGGCCGCAATATCACGTTTCCGTTGACTGACCATTTTCCCGCGTTCAAAAATCACCGGCTTTAATCCAAGTTCAATGAGGTGAAGAGCAGCAAATAATCCTGCCGGGCCAGCACCAACGATCAATACCTGTGCACTTTTAGAAACATCAGGATAGGAAAAACTGATTTTCTCTCCCTGGTGCAACGGTTGATCAATATAAACATTAATGCCCAGGTTAAACCGGATATTCGAGTTCCGGGCATCAATAGAGCGCCTCAGCACTACAATATGCACGATTCGCTCACTCTCAATTTTAAGATTCTCGGCCGCTATTTTTTTTATTATCGACAGATCATGCGCCTGAGCCGGAGAAACAACTAAATTTAATTCTTTGATCATTCAAAATAAAAAATCAGCGTGAAGAGATTCGAGTTTAACTCCTTAAAGATATATCCATAATATGGGATATTCTCAGGACCAGTATCGTGTCTGATGAGGTTTTTAAATCCATACGAAAAACGGAACTCAGCGGTAAACCGAAAATATTCGAGGTATGAATCAAGTCCCAGGCCAACCTCAGCAAAGGACCCGGATTTATTAAGGTGAACAACACTTTCTGAAATCCTTTTATTTTCAAGGTCCTGACGTAATGCAACTCCTGTGTAAATATAAGGTCTCAAATTTCGATGACGAAAACCTTTGTACCGAATCCCGAATGGGATGTCGACATAAGCAGAAGGAGTTGAAAGGTACGTTGTCGAATCCTGCCCCTGGTATACAGATGGATCTATCTTGTTGAAATAAGTAAAATGTCTGTTTCCCAAAGACATACCAGGTGTAAAGCGAAGGTCAAAATCGCGACCCAGACGTACGTTAATTACTCCACCCACTGTAAATCCAGGCATAATCTGGTAAACTTCAGCTGCGAAACTTGATTTACCCTGATAGATCTGTTTTAACAGATCAGGTTTAAACGCTGGATTGTTCAGCGCCATCTGTTGGATAACAACCGGATTATCGTATACACTTTTATAACTTGAAAGCCTGTAATCCATTGTATTTAACCCCAGGTAAAATCCAAAATGGAGTTTCCGGTCATCGAACCAGGTAAGATTATCGAAACCTTTCCGTTGACCTATTGCATGAAAGGTACTGCAGATCAGAGGAAGCAGCAAAATAATATATCTAAGTTTGAACAAATTCATTTGTCTGCTTTATTGCTGTATAAATTGTTGCGACGCCAAAAGTTTGCCTGTATTGCCTGGTTTCCCTGAATCCGCTGTTTTTTAATACATCAAGAAACTCCTTCCCGTCCGGAAACTTTTCAACAGATTTGGGCAGGTAACGATAGGCCGAGTTATCTTTTGAAAATAAACGCCCCAGTATCGGAAGGATATAAAATGAATAGAAACTATACAATTGCTTCACCGGGAATGAGACCGGTTTCGAAAATTCTAAAATACAAACCATACCACCGGGTTTCAGGACACGAAAGAGTTCTTCAAGTCCCTTGCGTAGATTCTCAAAGTTTCGTACGCCAAAAGCAACAGTGACAGCCTCGAAATAATTATCTGAAAATCCAAGTCCTTCAGCATCACCTTTGTGAAGTGTAATTCGGTGTGCAGCCCCAAGTCTTTCAACTTTGGTGCGTCCAATGCCAAGCATCTCTTCCGAAATATCAACACCTACAATCTGCTGAGCACCGGTTTTAAGAGATTCGATTGCAAAATCAGCAGTTCCGGTTGCAACATCAAGAATGTTTGCGGGAGCATGTTTAAGCAATAACCTGATTGCCTTCCTGCGCCATATTTTATCAATCCCAAAAGAGAGGAAATGATTCAGGAAGTCATACTTTGGGGCAATATTATCAAACATCTCAGCCACCTGTTCCTTCTTTCCTTTGGCTGAGTTACTATAGGGTGTAATTACCGACATAATGATTAATCTAAGTATTCGCCAATAATCCCTTTGTCAACGAATCCCAACGATTTATCATCAATCCGTATCTCCCCTTTTGTGACATGGCCAAGGGTCATGACCGGAATTTTATGGTCAAATAAAAAATCGACAAATTCATTTTCCTTAGCTTCTTCCACTGATACCACGATTCGTCCCATCCCCTCACCGAACAGAAAAGCATCAGACCTGATTTCCGAATCAGTTGTAATGTCAAAGCCCAATTCATTGGGAAGTGCATCACGTAACAGTGTAAAAAACAATCCTCCTATACCTACAGGACTTGCAGATACTACCAGATTATTTTTGATTAGCTCCCTCATAGCAACCATAAGCTTCTTCTCAAAAGCCAGGTTAAACTGCATCAGCGGTGAATTTTTAATCTCATGGAAATGAGCCAGGTATTCGGAACCACTGATATCGTTGAACGAACGTCCTATAAGTAACAGATTATGTCCCTTTTTTTTGATGCTTGTTGTCAGAATCTCTTTCCGGTTAGTTAATTTCCCGACAACACTTACAATTAGGGTTGGAGGTACCGCCCCGGTACTGTTAACATTATCATAAAATATTTTCCAGTTTGGGAATTGCAAATTGAAAACAGTTGCTGCTGCACTCAAGCCTAATCGTGCCGCCATTACCATCTCTTCGGCTATTGGACTGGCAAAATCCACATTGTTTATATAAGCACTCATGGCTACAGGTTCAGCACCGTAACAGACCAAACGTCTGACAGCCTTGGCTACCAATATCTGAGCAGCCACAAACGGGTCGATAGCCAGTCGTTTATAATCGGCATATATTGTTTGAGAGAATAACGTACCATTATCATCGACCGAAAATATCCCTGCACCGCTTAGATCATCCTTCCCAACCTGTTTGGAATCGATTGCAGATGAGGCAAATTCATTGAATATATTGACAGGTGACAAATGAGGAATTGCTATCATCGAATAGATTACATTTCGCAAATCCTCAGGTTCGGCAACCTGATCGATGTTGAATAATTTAACTTCCGTTTCAGACATACAGTTCAATTTAATTAAATTCCAGACAAATTTAATGGTTTAAATTGAATGATTGCTTAATCAACTCTTTATAATGAACGTTTTTATTATTTTAGCAGATCAAATTTTTGTATTTAAATGAGAAAAATAGCATTAATCACCGGTGCTACCTCCGGTATTGGAAAGGCTACAGCAGAAACCCTTGCCTCCCATGGTTATGACATAATTATCACCGGCCGCCGTACCGATTTACTGAATTCGCTGGCTGAAACAATCAAAAATGATACCGGAGCAGAGGTTGTCACTCTCACTTTTGACGTCAGAGATCTGAATCTTGTCGAGAAAGCAATAGATTCACTTTCGGGTAAATGGGCCGATATTGACCTGCTCGTTAATAATGCAGGCTTAGCCGTTGGTATTGAACCCATCCATCAGGGAATTATTGATGACTGGGAGAGAATGATCGACACTAACATTAAAGGCCTTCTTTACATCTCGCGCAAAATCTCACCACGCATGGTTGCCAGAAAGTCCGGCCATATTATTAATGTATCTTCTGTGGCCGGACACGAAATTTATCCTAATGGTGCGGCTTATTGCGGATCAAAACATGCAGTAAAGGCAATTACAAAGGCAATGCGTATGGACCTGCTGCCATATGGAATTAAAGTCAGCTCTGTTAGTCCGGGTATGGTGGATACCGAGTTTTCGCTGGTCAGGTTCAAAGGAGACCAGGTACGTGCCGATAATGTTTACAAAGGCCTAACCCCACTGTATGCGAATGATATTGCTGAAACGATACTATTTATCGCCACCAGACCGGCCACTGTAAATATTGAAGACATGATCATTCTGCCAACGGATCAGGCCAGTACCCGTGACTTCCGAAGAAGGTAATTCACCGGAATTCTTCACCCTTTAAGATCCTATATAGAGCCAATAAAAAGTTACTTTTGTCAAAAATAAAGGAACATGAAAATTGAAGTATCCAATGGT
>CAIOOC010000714.1 GCA_903859795.1 uncultured Bacteroidia bacterium | reverse complement strand
TCATCCATATGAATTATCTTAATCAGCTTACTATCAGTGAAATTAAAAGGCAAATTATTTAAACTTGAGTTTGACGGCAGCAAACAAGCTCATTTTAATTAAAAGTAAACCATGTTTAAACCGGCTGATCTGGGTTGACCCGTATTGTCTGTCCTTATATCTTACAATGACCTCAACGATATGAAGATTCAGCTTTGCCGCCCCGAAAAGGAGATCAAAATCACCAAAAGGATCAAAATCACCAAAGTAATTTCGGTTAGCTTTAATCTTTTCATAGTCCTTCTTAAATAGAACCTTAGTCCCGCAAAGGGTATCCTTAAGCCTTTGCCCTAACAGATAGGTAAAGAAAAGACCGAAGAATTTATTAGCCAGCAAATTCAGAAATCGCATTGCCTCTTTTTCCATAGGATAAACCAGACGGCAGCCATTAATAAATTCCCCCTTACCATTTGATATGGCATCATAAAATTTTGGTAAGTCCTCGGGAGGTGTTGTAAGATCTGCATCAAGGATCATCAGTATTTCACCCTTTGCTGCCTCAAAACCGGCACGCACTGCATCGCCTTTACCCTTTCCGTTTTGTCTGAGAACTTTTATGTTTTTGTCCGGAAACCGGAGACGGATTCTCTCCATCTCCTCAACGGTGCCGTCAGATGAATGTCCTTCTATAAAAATAAATTCCTGCGAAGGGGCAAAAGAAGGAGTTCTCAAAACCGCATTTAGAATATTGCCCTTTTCGTTTTTTGCAGGAACAATGATGGAGACTGTGTAGTCACGTCGGATAATATTTTCCGGCCGGGCAGTAGTTATTGTAACTAATCCCAATTGGTTAATCATTGGTAAATTCACAAGGAATTTATTGAATAAAAAGTTAATGATTGGGATGTATTTAGGAAACAACAACTTCTGTGTAGAGGTTATAACCTGATAACCTTCAATTCCCAACAAATTATCCATATCATTAAAAGATAACCAGTTAGGATTAAATGACCGCTGCTTTAACCCGACTAATTCTGTAAACTGAAGAATGGGTTCCCAAAGAAAGTTATAGTTTGAAATAATGATCCGTGTGGAAGGGGTGCAAAATTTCTTAAGATTACCAAGCGCTTTCTGAACATCCCATAGAATATGCACCAAATCTGACAAGATGATATAGTCAAATTGCTGATCCGATTCATCCAGTTGGTCAATAAAGCCATTCTCTTCAATATCATGGACCCGGAAAAGAAGATCGGGGTGTTGTGAGACGGCTATTTCAACCATTTTTGATGAAAAATCAACACCAACCCCAAAAGATGGTTTTACCGCTGCCAACAGGTCTCCCGTGCCACATCCAATCTCAAGTACTCTTGAACCTTCAGGTATTGAAAACGCAAAATACTTTTCAAGCGATTTGTGATAGAATGCATTGCGCTTTTTCCATCTGTGCCTCCTGGTGGCAATAGTTTCAAAATATTCTCTGATTGCATCTTTTGATTTCAATTCGCTGGTTGTATTTGCCGGGGTCGATAATTCTATCTGGCCATAATTAAAACATGAACCTCAATTATTCTATATTTGTGTATAAAATATCTGCAGACACAAACATAC
>CAIOOC010000713.1 GCA_903859795.1 uncultured Bacteroidia bacterium | reverse complement strand
CTACCCATTAAAAGGGTTTTTAAAGTGTCCTGTTCATGGTACATCACTTACGGCATACGGATGTCGTAGTCATACTGGTAAGCTCCACCATTATTACCTTTGTGCGCAAGATCGGTGCAAACAACGACATCGGGTCAATGACGTTCATCAAAGTATTGAAGATATGTTGTCTGACATTACTATCTCCGCCCATACCCTTAACCTGTACAAAAGTATGTTGGAAAGGATCTTTGATCGGGAGGATCACCAACGTAAAGATGATATTACCCGTGTGAAGAGTGAAATAACAAAAGTGGAGTTACGTAGGACAAACCTTGAGGATAGATTTCTCGATAATGAAATTACGTCCCAGGACTACCATACGATGAAGGAAAAGGTTGAGAAGGATCAAATACTACTTCGGGTTAAATTGAACAACCTGATGGATCAGAAGTCACCTTACAAGACTTACATTAATAAGACCATTCCGATGTTGTCTAATCTGTCGGAATATTACCGAAATTCGAACGGTGAGATTAAGAAGAAGATACTTAGTTGCATCTTTTCGGATAAAATCGTTTTAGACAAAGGGAGAGTTGCAACCTTTTCTTTCACTACACCCGTCCGTGTATTACTGAAGAGTACCAAGCTGTTAGAAGAGACCGTAAACAAAAAAGAGGTCGAAAATGACCTCTTTTGTATTCTAGCTCCTCAGGTAGGACTTGAACCTACGACCTACGGATTAACAGTCCGCCGCTCTAACCAACTGAGCTACTAAGGAATACTACTATTTTTGCTTTTGAACTTATTTTTCGAAAGCGTTGCAAAAGTAGTAAGTTTTTCAGAAATCTAAAATATATTTGTAAAATTATCAGAAAAAAAACGACAAAATGAACAATCTTAAAATCCTGGGAATCGGAAATGCGCTTATGGATATTCTTGTTTTGCCTGAAGACGACCAGCTAATCAATAGGTTAGAGCTACCGAAGGGGGGAATGACCCTTGTTGACAGTGATCTTTCGGCCCGGATTCAAAAAGAGATTTCACACCTGAACATAAAAATTGCTACAGGGGGTTCAGTCGCTAATGCAATAAACGGGATTGCTGCTTTGGGTGCCGTTTGCGGATATGTTGGTGCTATCGGTCAGGACGAGCTTGGGTCTCAGTTCAAAAATGAGATGATAAAGCGTGGAATTGAGGTAGTTTTAAAGGAAATTGGACTTCCTACCGGCAATGCGGTTGGATTTGTTAGCCCCGATGGTGAACGGACTTTCGCCACTTATCTTGGTGCTGCCGTAGAAATGGGACCGGATGATATTACTCCTGAACTGTTTGCAGGTTACGATCTTTTCTTCATCGAAGGTTACCTGGTATTTAATCATGCTCTGATTATGGCAGCCGCCTCGGCTGCAAAATCTGCAGGATTGATTATTGCACTCGACCTTGCCAGTTTCAATGTGGTAGAAGCGAATTTGGATATACTTAATGAATTGGTAGATAATTATATAGATGTTGTCTTTGCAAATGAGGAAGAGGCGAAATCATTTACTGGCATGGTGCCTGAAGCTGCATTGGGAAACCTGGCTGGGCGATGTGATATAGCTATTGTAAAAGTTGGAAAAGAAGGAGCTTTTGTCCAGCAGGGAGCCCAAAAATGGCATATCCCTACTAATCTGGTTGAAACTGTAATTGATACTACCGGAGCAGGTGACTTCTTTGCAGCAGGTTTTCTGGCAGGTTTAGCTTCCGGTCACGATCTTGAGAAATGCGGTAAGATAGGTACACTATTGGCCGGCGAGGTAATTCAGGTTGTGGGAGCTGAATTGGAAGATAGTCGCTGGGAATTTATAAAAAATCAAGTGAAATTATTATAAATATTGTTTATCTTATATTGAACTAATTCTTTATTTAGTTTACGGAAATCTTTACAGTTTGGATAATATTGCCTGATGAATTCCCTAAGTGAAGGAGAAAATCACCAGATTCAATTGTCCATTCTTTTCTCGTTTCGTTATAAAATGCCAGGTCGGAAACTTTAACTGACAGCTCCACTGTTTTTGATTCTCCGGGCTGAAGAAATACCTTCTCGAATCCCCTGAGCTCCTTTGTTGGACGCATAACTGTGCAAGCAGGTTCACTGATATACAGTTGTGCAACTTCTGCGCCAAATTTACCTCCGTTGTTTTTGACTGTAAACCTTGTGTGCACAATTTCATTTTTGCTATATGATTGTTTGTCGGTACTTAGATCACTTAATTCAAAAGTTGTATATGAGAGACCATAACCAAACGGAAATTGTGGTGCAATCTTTTTAGTATCGTACCAGCGATAACCAACCAGGATATCTTCCTGATAGTTTACCTTAAAATCACGTCCGGGATAGTTACCAAGGGCATGAGCGGGTGATTGTTCGAGCGAAACAGGTAATGTGAAAGGTAATTTACCTGAAGGGTTTAGATGGCCACTTAGTACGTCAGCAATAGCATTGCCGGCTTCCATCCCTCCATACCAGGCCCATAGTATCGCCGGTGTACTATTCACTATCCCGCTAAGCTCCAGAGGAGATCCTGCAATGATTACAACGGCGGTTTTTGGATTCGCTTTTACCACTTCACGAATTAGAGTCTCCTGGCCATAGGGCAGTTTCATATCCTGCCTGTCAAAGGATTCGGTGTCGAAATCGTGATTCAAACCGCCAAAAATGATGACTATATCTGATTTTCTGGCCAGTTCGACGGCTTCATCGATTAGTTTCCAGTTAACTTTCTTAGTATCCGACTGACCAGCATTATTACCTTCATAAAAGGTGGATTGTTTCTCATAACCCCGGGCAAAGTTGATCGTAACATTTTTCCCAAACTTTTTAGTCAAACCTTCAAGTGGAGTAACTTCGTACAAAGGTTTGATTTCAGAGCTCAGTCCCCCGTTTGTATGTTTCCTTGTAGCGTTGTCACCAATAACTGCAATTGAGTT
>CAIOOC010000712.1 GCA_903859795.1 uncultured Bacteroidia bacterium | reverse complement strand
GCAGAAACCTGATTGGGCAGAACTCAAAAAACAATTGCCTCCCGGCACTCCAAAGCCGGACGAACGCGCTCTAGTTCCAGCTTCATCAGTCACCATCCGCCAGCTGGTGGATGGTGACTTGGTGGTATTTTTTTTATTTAGGACCATTAAGGAATCAATCAAAAATGGAAATTCATTTATTGCAACTTGCTCATCAGATCCATAGATTCGGAACAAAAAATAAGAGGATGCCCTTTGGGGACACCCTCTTAGATATTTTGAATCAAATGACCCGTTATTTTTTCTGAGCAGTAAGATTAAATGTCAGCGTAAAATCATCGTAAATAACCTTATCTCCCAGATTCTCAAAGAAACTGCTCGATCCGTATTTGACACCAAACTTTGCACGATTGATTGTAATTGTACCTTCAGCTTTTAGGTTATCCGCATTTGCGGTAACCATTGCTGTGAACTCTATTGGATTTGTTACTCCCTTAATCGTTAAATCACCCAGGAACTTGTAATCGTTACCAGTGACAAGGGTCACTTTTTTCACGACCAATTTGGATTCAGGGAATTTATCTACCGCAAAGAAATCATCTGATTTTAAATGTCCGGTAAGCTTAGCGTTATAACCGGCATCGGTAAGATCTAAATCAACAATCGTTTTCATGTCGATTACCAGAGTTCCACCATTAATACCAGACTTGTCCACAGAAAGTGATCCATTCGCAATAGCAATAGTTCCATTGTGTTTCCCTGTTACTTTCTTTGCCTCCCATTTTACCTGGCTGGCCGTTTTATCAACTACAAAATCAGCAGCTTTAACATTTGAACAGACAGTTACAATGGTCAGAACTAAAAAGACCATTTTAGATATTGTCAGATTAAGAATTCTACTTTTATTCATCTTCATTTTTCAATTAATTTAATTACTAATAATTCAATGTTATTCTATTTGTTTTAACAATGCAAAGATAGAGTTGAGTTAAGGGTCACCGGTTATAGAATTTGGTAATGATGTGGTACATTTAGGAAATTCAAGAAAATTTTGGATGAAACACTCTAAAGCAAATGCCTTAAAGTGCTTCGTGTATTTAAAGGGTCAGGATTTAAAAATTCTATTCAGAAGGCTCTTTTTCCCGGTCTCCTGATCCGGTGTTTCACCATGGTTTACAGCCAGATGTTTAACCTTATCAAATGCCTGCGAGAGATCGTTGAGGATATCCTCCACATGCACTATACCCACTGACAAACGGATCAAACCAGGTACTACTGCTGATGAAGCCTGTTCCTGTTCAGACAATTGCTGGTGAGTCGTGGACGCAGGATGTATAATCAACGTTTTTGAGTCGCCTACATTTGCCAGGTGACTTACCAGCTTAAGGCTATTGATGAACAGATCAGCTGCTTCGGTTCCACCTTTGATATGGAACGACAGTACGCCTCCAAAGCCAACCTAAAGATATTTTTTTGCTAATTCATGGTAAGGACTTGATTTTAAGCCCGGGTAATTGATTTTTCCAACCTGTGCATGCTCAGATAACCATTCTGCGATAATTCTTGCGTTGCCAACATGCCGCTCAACACGTAGTGAAAGGGTTTCCAAACCCTGTAGGAGTAAGAAGGCATTAAACGGACTAAGGCAGGACCCATAATCACGTAATCCTTCAACTCTTACCCTGATAGCAAATGCGATAAATGATGATGAAAAAATGCTTAAGTTATTTTGCAAAGATGCAGACTTCAGATATTCTGTAAAATACCGTCTATCAGGTATATCGATAGCTAGTTTGAGGTATTTTAAGCAAGTTAATTAATTCGACAACCATGTTTTAACACCTGGCATCATAGGTTAAACTGATCCTAACCCTATTGGATAATAAATATAAAATGATTAAATAGTAGGTGTAATCCAGTTAAACTACTCATCTTAATTATTAACTGTGTACTTGATAGTCCCAATACATTTGGAATTTCAAAAAGCTTGGTCATGACTGATGTTAAAAGACGAAATTTAATTATTCTTGCCAATAAAATTCTTACTCCAATTATGAGATTACATCTG
>CAIOOC010000711.1 GCA_903859795.1 uncultured Bacteroidia bacterium | reverse complement strand
TCTTGCACGCACCTCTTTGCTTCAATGATTCCAACGTCTGCTTTAAAAGAACAGTAATTTACTATTTATGATTGGCAATTTTCTTCAAAATTGACTGGCTGATCATTAAAGTTGAATAACCGTCAGGTAATTTATCCTTCCGGTTCTGCAATGCGCGAGCAAAATAGGGCTCTTTGGAAGCTCGCCACTGCAAAGCCGGAGCTTTGGGCAGCTTTGTGAAGATTCGGAACCGCGCGTTGGAAACCCCGCAAAGCTGGTTGGAAGATCAGTGCTTCGGAATGGAGATCTACAGAATCACTGCCAACGCTTTTTATCCCACCTCCTTCACTTTTGATTGAATCTTCCTCGATATCAAGGCAATCTTGGCTGAAAAACATAGCATAATTGATACCCGTATCCATGTCATAAAGGGAACACGTTTCAGGTTCGGCTGTTAGAATATCATCCCGATGAAAATAGTCCCTGCTGAATACACAAGGTAATTATCTATTTCAAATGCAAGTCTAATAAAAAAGACATTAGTGGATTAATGGAATTATCAATTTATACAAACCGATTTTCTAACATCCAGACCATCTTGCTAAGGATTTCAGTAGTTTCTGCGTTTAACAGTTTCATTAATTATCCTTTATGTTGCTGGCTAAGGTAATCAATATAAGCAAGTTTCCCAAATTTAGTAGCAGGATTTTGACAGAGTTATTTCGAACTTTTTAGTGGAATAGAAAGGGGTTTAAGGATATCTACTCATTGAAATGGAATAAATAAATTTAATTTTGTATCCCACAAATTAAGATAAGGAGATGATAGTTCTTATAACTCTCAAAAAAGGTGGTTAATCTAAAATGCATTTCGAGCATGACATTCTAAATATGTATGCAATGCTATCTTGGTTCTTAAAATTGTCAATTATTTATAAGGAAATAAATCTTAACCAGAATCGAATTTTGAATATCATAATTTACATCTGCTGCGTCCTACTTTTCTTCCCATCACTGATTCCTGCACGGGAAACTCATGCGTCCCCAACCTGGTACAATCCAACACAGGCTTTGATTTTGGAAAACAGGTCAATCCGCATCACATTTGATCATGCTGATGGATTACCTAATCAATACGATTTGCTTAAATTTAATGACCATTTCCTTGGAGGGGATAAAAACAGGAAGATTGAAGCAGTGATTCGCAAACTGGCCGATCATTCGGAAAAAAGAGTAGACGTCATCTTAAGTGGCGTCAAAATGCAACCTGAAATGGCCAATTTCAGATACCAGCTTACCTTCGATCATGCACCTGTCGGCACGTTCGAAATCCACTATACTTTGGACCATTCCACTATTTTCATAACAATCGAAAATGTCAGTGAATCAAAGGAATTTCATCTGATCGAAGTGATTACGGGCAACCTGGTTACCATTATGCAGAAGGATGGACCCTCCTCTTTTGTCTATAACAATCAGGCAGGGAAACTTGTCAGTCTGGCAGAAGCCCAACCCGGTGGAATTGGAGAGGATACTGGGGCTTTCGGAGGATATCCCAATATCAGTGTCCTACCCGTTGTTGCACTGATTAAGCCTCGTTCTGTTTGCACTATGGAAGTTCAGGGATTTTGTAATAAGACGGTACTTGATGTGACCAGAATAGGCAAGAATACCCAGGCTAGTATAGGCGTATTCACCCCATATTATCAGCGTGGGGGGCTAAGTGCGCCCGATCTGATCATCCATCAAAATAAGATTTGCCGAATTGATTTTGCCGGGGACTACGATGGCAATGGGACTATCAACTGGCTTGATGCCGCTAAAATGGTCAGCGATTACCTACCCGGAATTCCTACCCATTTTTATGATGACAAATTCCTGTGGATTATCCAGGGACAGGTGGGGCGGCATCCTGTAGAGGCAACATTCGATGAGGTAAGTCAATTGATCAGTCGTGTAAGTGCCCTCACAGATAATAATCCTCAAATTTGTTATATCTCTGGATGGTGCAAAGGGGGTCATGATACAGGTTATCCAAACGTTCAACAGCTTAACCCATTATTAGGCGATGAAGCAGCATATATCACATTAAGGGATGAAGCGAAAAAGAGATATAATACGACAGTCAGCTTTGACGATAACTACGACGATCAGTACCTGAATGAATTCACAACAGGCGTTTTCGACGAGGATAATATTGCAAAAACTGCTGACGGTAAGCATATGAAATTCAATGCATGGAATGGACAAGATTCCTCCTATATTACTGGAATGGCCCATTACATGCGACCTGGAGGTCCAGGTGAGGCCAGGGTTGATTATACGGCCACCCGATATGGTTTACAAAGTACCCTTTTGATTGATGCCGCGACCTGGTGGACAATCCGACCGGATTACGATCCAAATCATCCGGCAAGTGCCCCAACGAATCTTATTGATGGAAAATTCAGGCTATTTGACCGTTATCAGAAAAGATACGGAATTAATATTACCTCTGAGCTATTACGCTACCCTGCGGTCGGACATATCGCTATGGTTTGTGATGGCCCGGATAGTCAGGGTGGAAATCAGTATGGGGGAGCTGGCACCGACATCCCGTTTTTGGCTGTTGCTTACCATAAATCTATCTATTACGGTTGTCCGGGTGGAATTCCTGGACCTAACCGGATTTCAGAAATGCTTTACAACAATAATATTCGGCATGGATGGCTGACAAAAAACGTCGCTGACAGTATAATTACAAATATTTACTTTACCAATTATGTCCCTTGGTTCAAAATACATAACCTTGATATACTTTCATTTAAACGAAATGGCACAACTATAGACATGGAGCTCAGCCAAAATTCTTCTATCCATTTGTCGCCTGAGTCAGTAACCGCAAAATATCAGGGCAATATTATTATTCGGAATGACGATATAACCTGCCCAATTGATGATCACCGGATTACCTTTTATTCGAAATATAATAAAACTTTATCCTATCCTTTACCTGCAGGAACCGATGAATCTGCAGTCAAAGCAATGGCTTTGTATTCCGGCCGGCGTGAAAATGTACCGGTATCCTTTATTGATGGATTGATTACGATTCATTGTACAAAACAAGTCCCGGTAATCGTATATTATTAAAACTGTTCCCAAAAAAGTAATTTCAATAATTTTCAAGCCATAAAAGTGATGAATCTTGATGGGCTTCGTTTCCGTGCCTGAAATTCATCCATAGATTATCTAATGCAGAGTCAGGAGAAAATCCGCTTAATATAATTGACCTTTATAATCTTTCCAGACATGATATTGGCAACCAGACACCAGCTTATGAGGGAAATAAAGGTTTTCCGATCGGGAACGGCGAACTTGGAGGGATGGATGTTTAGGATTTTTTAAGATTATAATAATAAAAATGAAACTCTTTTTAGAACTTAAAAATGGTTTTCATTGAAATTTCAGGAATTTTATTTCAAACACTCCGATAAATTTTGTTATACACCCCGACTTTAATGTAACAGAATCAACAAAATGTAACATTCGTGATACAAGCAGACCTTAAAATTGCAAATGTATCATTTGTACATGCATTGGTAACATACGTGGACGTCCTTTGCGACAAGTGAGGATAGATTTGTGAAATAATTCAAACTAATGTTAAAATGAACACAAACAACAGAGCCTCTTTAAATGCCCTTGTGATCGCCTTGGGTGGATTTTTATTCGGATTTGATATAGCTGTCATCTCCGGAACTACCGCAGCCCTGGAGGC
>CAIOOC010000710.1 GCA_903859795.1 uncultured Bacteroidia bacterium | reverse complement strand
TTCTTTTGAGAGTATGCATCTTCAACAATACCTATTTTATCTGGTTGTACTTTTATTGTAATTATCGACTTACCTATAGAATGACTTATTGGAATGTGCTTTTGCTTGTCCGCCAATGCCCATTTTATCTCCATAACTGATTATAAAATCTTTATAATTATATATAATACAATGAGTTTGATTGGGTAAGGAAAAAAGACTTGGAGTAAGTGATTGTTTTATAGGGTCTTATGGTTACTCGCTATACAATCTGTATTTTATCTAACGATGTTTAGAGTAGGATGTTAAAGTCGTCGATTCTGGTTGATAATAAATGAGACAACATGAATTTGTGGGACACAACAGAATACAGTTATAACACGTATCAGAATAAATAAGTTCATGAAATTGTTATATATATACTTCGTAAATTGATAGTTACAGAAATAATTATTTTTTATTACATCATTTTATAATAGTTTGACGATGTAACTTAAATTCCGTCATAGATGACTTTAACCCCAAAAAGTCTTTCCATCATGAGAAAACTTCTTTTTCTCTGCCTTCTCTTTTTTGTAATCGAAAGCCCGGAACTTCAAGCTGATAAGATTCCCGGAATTCCTGCAAATTCTTCGAGTACACCAATTCAGAGCGATCAAAGTCTAAATAATCCTGTTATTTCCGCAACACCCCAACTTCTTCAAAGTCTTCAACAGGGAAACGCTGTTGATATTCTTAAAAATAAAGTAGAAGGTCAGGTCGATAAGACATCAGAAGGGTGGTTGAAAAACCTTCTTTCGACAAAACAAGGGGTCACTGAAATCTCCCTTCAGGGTATTACCTCGAGTTCACCTGTTTGGAGTTTTTTGTTACTTCGTCCTGTAACGGAAAGCAAAGACCTGAAAAACAACACGTTCATTCAAACCAGTATTTTCCGTGAAGACGGACGAACGACACTCAACCTCGGTTATGGATATCGTCGGTTGGCGTTTGACGACAAAGTTCTACTCGGCACTAACCTATTTTACGATCACGAGTTTCCTTACAACCACCAAAGGATGAGTGTTGGTGGTGAAGTTCGTACCACAGTCGGTGAAATCAATGTCAATGCCTATCGTGGTGTTAGCGACTGGAAAACCATAGGGACTGGTGTAGAAGAAAAAGCACTCGGCGGCTATGATACTGAACTATCCATTGCCCTTCCTTATATCCCTTCCGCCCATTTCAGGTATAAACACTTCATCTGGAACGGCGTTGATGGTGTCTCTGATTTGTTGGGAAACACCTTCAGTTTAACAGGAACTTTATACGAAGGGCTATCGCTTGAAGCTGGTTATACCGATTACTCAAGCGGTTATCAAGATTATAACAAAGGGGCTTCTGAAAGTTTTGCCAGATTATCCTACAACATTAGTATAGGATCTAAACCAACGAAGAGGGAACCCAAGCCTTATATCATCAGTACCCCATACTCATTGGATAGCATGGTCGATCATCGATTCGAGAAGGTTCGTCGTGAGAATCGGATTATCAAAGCGAAAAAAAGTTTTGAGTTAACAGTAATCGGACGATGACTCATTGGTTTATAATCAACTAATCGGAAAATAAAAAATGATCAAACATAAACTATTCCTTTTTCTTTCATTGATATTTATCTGTGTATATAAACCCTCATATGCAGCTAATAATACCACCGCAGTGATAAATTCAAATGGGGAAATTGTTGTGAGTAATAACGGTGGTGGGATTTTTGAACCTGATGAATATTACGTAACCATTTATAAAATAAGTCTCTCTAATGTTGCTCCGATTGCCCCGACTGCATCTGTACCCTTTAATGATTCAAAAAGTGTGACGATTTTTGAGAATCCAGAGGGATGGCGTATGAGAGTCATAAACGGAGTACCAACTTCTCCAAAAGGAGTTACTTTTCCTCCTTTTGGCACCTATTCTTATGCACATATAGAACTCGCTCCTGAAATTGAAATAATGGCTCACGCGAAGTTTGATCAACCGATTAAACTATCATATGATTCAGCAATTCCAGCTCAACCTGCAGGCACATATTTCTGGTCTAAAACAGGAGATCGATGGGTCTATGAAGATCGTAATAATGATAGAAATATTCGAGTTGGGTATGGTCAAACCTGGAATAAAGAGGAATCAGGAATAACAAAATTGAATATTAATACTTTTGATGAAAACGGGTCAAGTTATATCGCAAACACAACGACATCAATGGGCAATACGACAGGTTATCTTGTCTCATCAAATAAAACACTCGGTTCAGGAAATGGTATAGGAATAATGGGAACAGTAGATAAAATGATAGTCCTGATGCAATTTAGTACTCCATTGAATATAGCTAAAGACTCTGCATTAGAAGTGTCCTTTGATGTTTCTCAGTCGGTATCGGTAAACCTCAATAAAACCTAAGTTGAGCGATTCGTAATAATCCAGACAGTTCAGAGCGCCATAAAATGCAATAATCCGATAGCGATAGCTGAAACGATCCGAAATCATTACCTGAGATATTGAGAAATGCCGGTTTTCAGCACGAATCGTCTGG
>CAIOOC010000709.1 GCA_903859795.1 uncultured Bacteroidia bacterium | reverse complement strand
TTACAGCATGTAAACCCTAATGCATCAAAATTCCTATATTTGATTTCAAGATTACTACCTGCATCATAATTGATGAAATTCCAATTGCCTGATATTCAATAGGCAAAAATTAAAAACCGTCAGTAAGTACATACTTCGACTTCGCTCAGTAACAATCAGACCGAGGGATGCTTTGTGCTGAGCCTGCCGAAGCATAGTTCAATCCCGATGCATCGGGACTGGGTCTTGCAGACCGCTCATATTCCTATTTATTATGGGCAGGTTAGTTTTATCATCCGAATAGATTAACATATAGTAATTCCCACACAATAGGTAATAAAGTCACCCAGAATATGATAAATAAAAGGATTCCACATAAAAGTACAAAAATAATTTTCAAGAACTTACGCTTAATCGAAATACGTCGATTGACATATTTTAATATTATCCATGAGATAGTCAGTGATAACCCTGTAAAAAAGACAGTCGAAATTGCAATTGAAACATATGCACCAAATGGATTATGAGCCAGAAGAATTGTTGGAGATAGAATTAATAAAATTGTTAATAGGTACTTTTTTGTCATAAGATTACTTTTTTACACTTCACTGTCCTTTTGTGTGAAGCTGCATTATTTGATTAACTTGCCCATAACGGCCGGGCGGTTTGATTAGTGGCCGTCCGTGTCCGGGTTGGCGAGTTTTTTGCCAGTCCCGGTAGGTGGACCCAAGTTGTCTGGTCACGGTAAAAGCTGATTACGTATAAGTCCCGGTAATGAAAACGCTATTTACTGGTCACGGTGCATTTTATAAACGGAGAGCAAAAAACGCTGCCAACTGCACGTTGGCCTGCAGCCCTACTGACTTTGTCTCGACAGCAGGATGAGTCAGGGTACACCAAATTTAATAAGTAAAAAGAAGTCGAGAGCATAGACTTATGTAGCTGATTACGAATGTGTCCGGGCTGCAGAAGGCACTTAACTATACCATCCGTGTTAGGTGGTCGTAGCAATTTTTTCTGTCTTGTTGTATTTTGTCTATAATTACTTGTCTCAGTTTAGTATCTGTTAAGTTTTGAAAAATGCAGATGTCCCTCAATAGTTTGTGCATTCCCCTGTTATGAAGGCTATTTTATTTTGTCTCTTAATTTACCAATCTCGAGACTTATCAACGCCATACTTGTGGGTTTTTCTAAATTTATATTGGCCTGAAAGTCAATGCCAATACTAATAAATCTTGAAGGTATTACTTTAAATCCCAGCTTCATGGGAACTCCAATTGTAAAGAAATTGTCTTTTTCATAATCAAAGAAGGCTCCAATCTTAGCACTTCTTTTAAACCCCCAAAATGCACCTAATCCGCCCTGATATTGAAATCTAAAAAGTCTGTCCCCAATATATTTCCCAATTAAAAAATCTATCTGGTTATATTTCTCAGATGGATTTGCAAATA
Source organism: uncultured Bacteroidia bacterium (assembly GCA_903859795.1). Lineage (GTDB taxonomy): Bacteria > Bacteroidota > Bacteroidia > Bacteroidales > Prolixibacteraceae > JAAFHB01. Next base: position 87 of record CAIOOC010000709.1, on the reverse strand, counting down.
AAACAAATTCCTCATAATGATAATAATCCAAGGCATAGATTATGTGATTCTTAAATGCATTAATTTCTACCCCAGTTACACCAGAAG
>CAIOOC010000708.1 GCA_903859795.1 uncultured Bacteroidia bacterium | reverse complement strand
TAAAAAATTTTGATTTTTTTTTTACTAATTATTAGATTGAATTTCGTAATTTTATAATACAATCGAATGAAATGATAAACTGAATTTAAATATTTTCGTCATGAAAAAGTTCATTACACTTATCCTTCTATCCGGCTTTATTTTCTGTTTTAATCTTCATTATGCTTTAAGTAAGGGACTTATAATCGACCAGACACCGCAAGGTCAGGAAAAGAAAAAAATAAGCAGGCATAACCAAAAAGAGTCTGACAATACCTCCGGAGAGTTGCAATCAAAGGAACTAAAAAAGAAGAAGATTGAATCGGATGAGCATTCCATAAATAAGAATAAGCGTGTGAAGAGATTCTCGTCCGATAAGGAAATTCCCGAAACTGTAAAAAAAAGGAATATCCCTTAAGTTTTATTTCGAATGAAAATCTACTCCTGAAACACCTCCTGAGATAATAAATTTCATCGCCTCGGAAGGGGGAACTGAGAGCGGCTTTATACTTGACGAAGGGACAAAGTATATTTCACCTGCAAAACCGTAGGAAAATGGACAGTAGACAGTAACCAACTCATTATCTCCTATTGGTATTGTCGCATCTTGAGTTACGAATCCGATCTTCCACAGATTGTTCTCTTTATTCATCAACATCATTACAGGCCTGTGAAATTTTCTTTCTTTGCCAATAAATGCAGAAAACAAATCATTGATTGATGTGTAAATCAGCTTGAGAAATGGGGTTTTCTGAAGAATCCGATTAATTATATTTTTAAGCGGCCTTGCAAGAATAGTCTCTCCAAGCATCCCTAACAACACAAGAAAAATAAATAGTATGAGGATTCCTAATCCTGGAGTTTTCATTTCTAAATGTTCTTCCAGATAGGCCGAAAGTAATCCATCAGTGAACATAAAAATACGGTAGACAATAAATACAGTCAGTCCGATAGGGGCAACCAGCAAAAGTCCCTGAATAAAATAGGTGAACAACTTTTTCATATCAACAGCGATTAATATTGCCGGCGAAGGTACGAAAAAGATGGCATGGGGAAACATTCGCTGATTGACCTGGCCTGATGTATTAGGAAATTTTTATCATGGTCAATAACATTTTAAAAGGTTTTGCAGATTCCACAGAATGGACAAGACCAGCAGGTAAAATAATGCAATCTCCTGTCTGCATGTTATTTGTACCTTCACCAATCCTAAAGACACATTCTCCGTCAACTATCTGGACCAATGCGTCAAAGGGTGCAATATGAGGACTCAGTCCCTGCCCTTTATCGAATGCAAACAAGGTCACTGTTCCTGTCTCCTTTTTGATAATTGTTTTACTTACCACCGAATTGTCGGCGTAAACGATAAAATCTGCTAATCTGAACAATTTTGAAGAATCCATCTTCTTATTTTTTTTTAATTTTGATTAAAGATATGTATCTGAATATCAGATTAAATATCACTATTAGGAACCAATTAATATATTTGCGAATTTATTTCTGCATTACATTAGACCCATTCTTCGCTAAGAATTTCCCCCTTGATACTAACAGTAATAGCCTTAACCGGAACTTTTCTTCCCGAACGTGAAGCAGCCATTTCAACCAATTGCAGCAAACCTCCGCAACATGGCACTTCCATGATCAATACTGTAATTGTGTTTACTCTGGCCGAATCAATCAAAGAGATAAACTTTTGCAAATAGATCTCTTTACCCTGATCCAACTTAGGACAGGCAATAACTAATGACTTATTCTTTAGCCAGTTCTGATGAAAATCACCCAATGCAAATGCACTGCAATCGGCAGCGACCAACAAATCAGATCCAATGAAATATGAAGCAGACGGATTGATCAGATGGAGTTGCACCGGCCATTGTCTTAATTGAGATTGTAATGAACCTTTGTGCTGAGAATCAGCCATTTTAAATTCTGCAGGATCAAAGATTACCGTTTTTGACCCGGGACATCCGCCACTACAGGCAGCTCCACCATTTGAGCTGTCGTTCTGATGAACAGCATTTTTTACATCCGCTACAATAAAATTGAGCTTTAGTTCATTTGCCATAAGATATGACATTCCTTGTTTTAAAAACACCGTTTCGTTGTGCTCTTTTAAATGGCGAAGATGTGCAACAACTGTATTAAAACCTTTAGAGACCATGATTTCCATAACCTTAACTTCATCGTATGGTTCCGCTTCACGCTTCTCAATAGTGATTGCCCCCTCTGGACAATGACCAATACAGGCACCAAGTCCATCGCACATCAAATCACTTATCAATAGAACTTTACCATCAATTATCTGAAGTGCACCTTCATGACAGTTAGGCACACATAACCCACATCCATTACATTTCTCCTCGTCAATTTTTATAATCTCCCGCTCCATATATTTGCTCCTGTTATATATATTTTTAAAGATAATCGAATAAACGATAGACCCTTCCTGAGGTTCGTGATGACAAAAATACGACAGATGATTACATAAGAGTGTAACATATGTGACACTCTTACTATATTTGCGAAAAAAAGATGTTTGAGATACTGAAGCTATCACCACTATTCTTAGGATTGAATACACAGGAAATTAACTCATTAATTAATAATAGATTGCATCAGATAAGGAACTTCTCAACAAATGAGATTTTGGCATTTTCGGGTGAGAAGGTTGAGAAGGCAATGATTTTATTGGAGGGGAGGCTGCGAGGCGAGATGATTGATTTTGCAGGGAACAGTCTCAAAATAGAAGAGATGGAATCGCCCCAAATGATTGCACCAGCTTTTCTTTACGGACCTCAAAGTTTCTTTCCTGTAAACCTGTCAGCGCTTTCTAACGGTAAGATATTGATTATTTACAAGAAAGAGTTTACCCAGTTATTATCTGATGATCAGCGTATTCTTAATAATTTTCTGAATATTGTTGCTGGTAAGGCTCAATTTTTGTCACAAAAAATTACCTTCTTAAGTTTTAAAACAATCAGAGAGAAGATTGCCTATTATTTATTGAACAATATCAGATCGGGAACAATGATTGTGTTACTGAATCAGAGTCAAAGAGCTATGGCAGAAATGTTTGGCGTAGCACGCCCTTCATTGGCCAGGTCAATAGGAGAATTGGAAGAGGAGATGGCAATTCACTGGGAAAGAAATCAGGTTGAAATTATTAATCTTCAATTGCTTAAGTCAATTCTTGGGAGATAGCGATGAGAAAACTAAATAGTAAAGGGTTTATTGACAAAATGAACCAATGGGGTGGAGAGGCAAGACCCTTTATTTTTATTATTGACTTTGAAATGAAGAATCCCGTGGTTCTTCCCCTTGAGGAGGCAGCTGCAAATGGAATATATTTCACATTTGACAATCAAAATAATATTAGTAATCAAGTTATTAACAACAATAAATTCACATTTTCAAAATTTCCGGTAGACTATTCAGTGTTTAAAAAATCATTTTATCAGGTTTTGTACGAAATTAAGAGGGGTAATTCGTTTCTTACCAACCTTACATTTCCTACACCTGTAAGTACAAATCTAACGCTTGAAGAGATTTTCCACAGGAGCGAAGCACCTTATAAATTGCTGTTAAAGGACTTATTCGTTGTGTTTTCACCAGAGTCTTTTATTGAAATTCATGACCAAAAAATCTCTTCTTATCCTATGAAAGGTACCATTGATGCATCAATAAAAAATGCTGAAAGTAAAATTTTGAATGACCTTAAGGAAACAGCTGAGCATCATACGATTGTAGATATGATCAGAAGCGATTTATCGGTGGTTTCCACAAATGTAAAAGTTGAAAGATTCAGGTTCCTGAATACGATTAAAACCCACGATAAAACCCTGTTACAGGTCAGTTCTGAAGTTACAGGAGAGTTGCCGGTTAACTTTAGGAATCATTTGGGAGATATTTTCTCCAAATTGTTGCCAGCGGGATCAATATGTGGTGCACCGAAGAAAAGAACTCTTGAAATCATCAGTAAATCAGAAATTTATAAAAGGGGATACTATACCGGTGTTTTTGGCATTTTTGATGGCAAAGATCTTTGTTCCGCAGTTATGATCCGGTATATTGAAAAGAGTGGTCAAAATTTTCTTTTTAAAAGCGGCGGCGGGATTACCTGTTTCAGCAACCCGGAAAAAGAATATCAGGAACTAATCGATAAAGTCTATGTACCAATTCATTGAGACAATTTGTTATGAGCAGGGAAGTTTTCAACGGCTTGAACTTCATACCCAGCGATGCAACAAAACCAGATACCATTTTTTTGGAAATCAACCTGCGATAAGGCTTGAGACAATACTCTCTATTCCGGAGCATTTAAAAGACCATACAGTGAAGTGTACAGTAACCTACGGAGTTGATATTTTAAATATAGAATAC
>CAIOOC010000707.1 GCA_903859795.1 uncultured Bacteroidia bacterium | reverse complement strand
TTCCTATTCCTACATTTCCACCATGATTGTCAACATAGCAAGCCTGACCCAATAAGACGTCAAAACTATGGTCGCTGATTTTTTTGGTATAGGTTATGGTATTTTCAATGTTCCAGTTAAAAACCTGGGAATTATTTTTATAGATATTATTTTTAAGCAATTGACTTGTTGCACTTAAGTAATATACAGGATTGAACCCCTGGTCACCCCAATAGGCCAATTTGGCGCCAACTGAAGATTTAACAACAATCTCCCTGGTAATTTGGGCAGACAAATAGGCATTACCTACAAAGTTATCTGACCATCCGTATTGACCCAGCCTGGTTTGAATATAGGCCAAAGGGTTGGTCATCTCCTGTCCGACGATGGAAGAAATACCGTAAGGATTGCCATTGGCATCCCTCACTACCGGATTAACACTATAGGGAGCGGCATTTGCAGTTGCAGGATCAGTGACAACAAGTTGTGTAGTAGGATCCAGGTTGATGGCAGAACTTAAGGGTCCGCCAAACTCGCTGTTTGTGTTTCCTATACCCGTTTGTTTCTGATGTGTATATCCAACCGTTTCGCCAAAAGTGAAAATTTTGGATATTTTATGTGTGGAATTGAGCCTGATATTTTTCTGATTAAAACTTGAAATATCAGTAGCTACGATTCCTTCTTGATTCTGAATGCCAAGTGAAAGGTAAAAAACAGATTTATCGTTACCTCCGCTTATACTGAATTCATGAGAAAAACGGTTGGCACTATTGTTGAAAATGGCCTTTTGCCAGTCTGTACCAAGGCCAAGTTTGCTTAAATCGGAGAAGATAACATTACCTCCGCCAGCAATTGATCTTTCATTCAACAACGCCCCATATTGAGTAGCATTCAGCAAATTAAGCACTTTTGCAGGTGCGGATGCGCCATACATTCCATTGTAACTTACACTGATTTTTCCTGCTACTCCCTTTTTTGTTGTGACCAATATAACGCCTGTAGCAGCACGTGTACCATAGATAGCCGCAGATGCGGCATCCTTAAGTACTTCTATGGATTCAATATCATTCTGATTGAGATACCCGATACCGCCCGCATCAACAACAACACCGTCAACTACCCAAAGCGGATTGTTGCCGCCATCGCCGAAAGTAGTCACACCACGTACCCTGATGGTTGATGCGGAACCTGGCTGTCCAGAGTTCTGAGCGACCGTGACTCCTGAAACCCTGCCTTGTAGTGCCTGTTCAACACGTCCAGGAGCAACTTTTTCCAGATCTTTTGATTTAACACTCGAGATAGCGCCTGTTACAACACTTTTCTTTTGCGTACCGTAACCAACTACGACAACCTCTTCGATTGCTTCTGTTGCCGATGCCAATACCACATTTACAGTGGTCCTGCTATTTACGGCAATCTCCTGTGATTTTAGTCCTACAAAAGAAAATATAAGAATAGAATTACCAGGTACTTTTAAACTGTATGTACCGTCCAAACTGGTAATAATCCCGGTTGTTTTTCCTTTTACGACCACGGTCGCTCCAGGAATCGGTTGTCCATCGTCTGCTGATGTAACAACACCCTTTACGTTAAGTTCCTGCGCATAGAGTGCAAAAGAACTTAAGAAAAACAAAAGAGCAAAAATCGTTTGTTTCATAAATTTTAATAAATGTTAGAAATAAATTAACCTGCATTTTTAACCAGGGAAGATTACCCGGCATTCATAATGGCTGCAATTTTAACACTTATTAAACATGAA